>JAJDTE010000012.1:0-6258 GCA_022827325.1 Gammaproteobacteria bacterium
CCAGTCCTCGCCCGCGTAGATCGGGAAATAGCGGCCGGCATAGACGCCGCGGACCATGTCCGGGCTGCCGGTGCGCTCGATGAACGGCGATTCCTCGAACCGGCGGGCGCTGACGGCGACCGTGTTCTTGAGATCGGAGGACTCCTGAAGATTGCTCATACTTTAATCGTTCTGATCATTCTGGCCGACATCCGGTTGGGCACCCATTGAAACCGGGGAAGAGTAACAAATTAACGGGAACCCTAGAATGATATCGGCATTGGCCAGCTGGAAGTTGCGCGGCATTGGAATGTGCGTTGAGAAAGCCATCCACCCAAGTCAGCAAAATTTCCGTTACGGGTTGTCGTCAGGGTTCGAAACATCGATTACGCAGGCCGATATTCTTCTGTTCTCATCCGCCGACAGAGACTCACGAAGTCTGTCTTCCAGTTCAACCGCACTGCCCGGTCGTTTGCCGCTTGGGGGTGACTGAGTTCTGTCAGCACCGAACCAGAAGACCAGATATATTCCATAGCCGTCAGCACATGGGTCCCGTGTATACCGTGCGATGAGCTGATTACGGATCGCACTCCACAGGTCCGGGTGGGTGTTCTTCTTTATTTCCACCGGCACTGCGAATCCCTGATCACCACCCACGGAAACCCGGATATCAGCTCTCTTGGCATCAGCATACCGGCCTTCAGGCTGCGCATCGACACCCAGCGGTGCGAGACGTTTCTGCAGATTGGACAAGAATACGTCCCTGCAGGCATCTTCATGTTTCGGGCGATCCGGACGGACAGTCCCGGACTCCAGATCCCAATATTGCTTGTAATCATCCGTATTGCCATTTCTTATCTCCTTCGCCATATCATGGAAATGGTACCGGGTCAGTGCTGCCAGGTCGCCGGCATTGGCCGGTGCTGCGTTATTCAAGGTAGAGATGACCTGACCGATCCTCGGGTGCCGGAAACCAACCTCACGTCGGACAGCGATTTGATCAAATCGTGCGCTTTGTAAATTACTGTGCCATTTTGACAGTTCCCTATTGGCCAGCAATGAATCAAGCGAATCGGTGGCTTCTTCCGTACCATTGGAGGACAGGTTCCCGATCAGTCGGGTAATGAAATCCGAAGCGTTCCATGCCAGGGAAACCGCCCCCGATCTCTTCAGTGAAAAAGGCGGAAAAAAACGACCAAGGGTATGGATAAGGAGTTCAATGACCGATGATGGAAGATCATCCGGTAATAGCCACTGCCCATTCCGGCACCATAGAATGTTGGCAAGGTGTCTTGTGCGGTTCTCATTTCCCTGTATGAAATTCTCAAATTCCTGCTGATACTGTATGGGGTCAACCAACAGGGCTGTAAAAAGCCAGTAGACACGCTGGGCCGAATTCATGCTTTTTTGACCCAGCTTTTTCCCGGTCAAGGCCAGTAATGTTTCATCGGGAACATGCCGCATGGCTGATTTCAGCAGCGGGTCCAGCAATTCAAGCTGTCGGTTCACGCAACGGGCCGGAAATGCCTTCAGCATGGCCGTTGTGCCCAACCTGGCAACCGGAACGTATTCGTCAGCATAAGCCAGTGCGTTCAGAATACCGTGCACAGCGGCTACGTGTTTCTTCTTTCCGTGAAGTACAGCGGTGACGTACCTGATCAATATTCTGGAAACCAGTTCCGGGCGCTTCTCCAAGAGCACTCGGTACCAGGGAATATCGTTCCCGGAAACTTCGGTCAGATAAAACGCAATCGCCCTCTCCATCAGGCTGTCATCCAACTGCAAGATGTCATCAGGTGAATGCATGTATTTCTCCGCAAGACCTGCAAGGACCGGGCGCCCAAGAAAATGGGTCTTGTTCTGGATATCAATACGATTGATTTCGTCAACCGTTGGAAGATCCTTTCGATCAAGTGAACGGCACATACCACGGAGCACCGATTTGACCAACCCTTCGTCGTGGCCCAGAAAATGACGAAGCCGCTCGACAGGCGTATCACCTTCCAGATCGATGAACCGACCGTAATACACGTCTGCCAGAACATGAAGCGGGCGGGGATGGGCAGTACCATCCTCCAACGAGGCTTGGTGAGACTTTATATAGCGTATCCATTCATCCCTCTCCTTTCGATCATCCATCTTGTGTTTGCGTTCTTTCTGCTGACGGTCCCAATGTCTCCCGTCCACCGGAGGAACAAGTAGGTCCTCCAGCCAGGACTGATGCTTTTCATTCCTGCCTGCAACCTCCTCGATCAGATCCAGCGACAGTCCCTGATCGCCATGTTGATTTTTCACGGCATTGACGGCTTCTTCCAGCATGTACTTGGCAAGAGTGTCTTCGGACAAGCAGGGCAGGCGCTGCAGGCACCACAATCCATAATCGGCCGGTAGGTTCGCCGGATCAAGTCGCGCCCGTACGTCACGCATGCAAAAATGAAAACTCTCGATTCCCTGGCACTCGCGCTCGCCGGCGCACAGGACGGATTTCTGGATTTCAGGTCGGTCTTCCATCCAGGATTTTATCCGTCTGATCGCATCTTTCTCGCCGTGACGACTGAATTCATGTTTAAGTCCGACGCCCAACCATTGATACAGGCAGGCTGGGTCAATGGATTCGCCATGCGCCTCCAGCCCCTTGGCCAGGAGGCCCGTGGCCATCCAGGTGTAGCGGGATGAGTTGATATCGACGCCCGATTCCCAAGTGTCGGATCTCGCAACAAGCTGGTCCAGTAACGTGCGGATATCCTCGTCTGAAGAGTTTTCGGAAAGTGTGTGATACCAAAAGTATGAATAACTGCCGGTGTAGTTTGGCATAGTCGGGGCATGGAGGTAGTCAAAAACCTCTTCGGGAGTCACGAACCCGGGATAAAGCTCTGTCAGAAGATTTCCCGCAATACCATCATTAAAGTCCGTCAATGAGCCGTGACGTATATCTTCCAGTATCGACTTCATCCGGTATGCAATCCGTGAATCGGTCGGTATCCTGCGACAGACTACATCAAGCGCCGCTTCCCGCACACGCGGCCACCAAGTGTCATCACGAATGATGCTGATCAGGGTTTCATCCAGTGATGTAAATCTTTCGCCATGGGCCATGGCGTCAAGCACACAGCGGGCGAACAGTTGATAGCCCTCATCTCGTTCGGTTCCGGATAAAATCCTCTCGAATTCCTCTTCCATGTCCGGCGTGGCAAGTGCGCCGAATGGTGACGTGGTCCAGTCCGGAGAATGAAACCATGGATTTTTTTTGGCTTCCCGGCGAAGGCCACCGAGCAATCGAAGCTTGTCCTGAATCCCGAACATCCTGGCATCGCCATACAGTACGACGCCCAAGGGGTCCCGATCGATGATTTCTCCGCGCCCGCCGGTACAAAGAGCAGCCAGCCATGCGGACAGCCCGCGCAGTTCGGACACCACGATCCCGTCTTTTCCGGTGACCAGGGCGAGAAGGCGTCCGGGCGGTAGCCCCGATTCTACCCGGCCGGCAATATATTCCGCCGCAAGGTATTCAGCGATTTGACGGTGCACCGGTTCGGTTCGCCCTTCACCGGAAGCCCTGAACAGATTCCTTTGGGTTGTCTTCCTGAGCAACGATATATCCTTATAATCAAGCTCATTCAGGCAGGGAAAGTTTGCATCCGCCGCCCTGTTTGTCAGCGCATAACCGGCATTTCCCGCAATGAGTTGGCAGGCACAAAGAAATCCGGCCGACTCAAGCAGCTGGTTCTCATTGACGGGCGAGTTCCTCGTTGCGTCCTCATGTTCCCAGTTATGCTCACGGACCATTACCCGGCAGGCCATCTCGAATGTCCCTGTCCGAGTGTCCGGCCAGTTTCCACCGGAAACGGCCTTCGCCAGCATGACGAGGTTTTGGGGATTTTCCAGGAGTTCCTGAAGCCCCTTTCTGTTTGCTTCAGTGACAAATTGTTGGGCATCAGCTGGACTGCGATCCGCACTCAGAAATCCGATGACATCATCTTCTCCGAATGGATCAAGATGCAGAATTTTGACTTGGCCATCGCCTGAAACGGCTTTCAGGCGACCTGTGTCCGACGCGCCGAACCAGTCCGCCTCCCGGCAGGACAGGCGAAACCAGGGGCGTCCCAGTTTCTCAATCTTGGAACGAATGTGATCAAGAGGTGCACGGGCATCCGGCGATCCGGCGCGTACCTCATCGAGGCCATCGATAAACAATGTCTTGCAGTACCATTCTGTATGGCATTCTGTATCCAGTTCGATCAGGTCCCGCGCGGGCACAAAACAGGCATCCGTCCTGTCCGCTTCCTGCGCAAACACTGTCGTCTTTCCCGCACCGGGGTTGCCGAGCAGTACATAGGCGGGCAAGTTCTCGAACTCAGTGATTGGCCGAGACGGGCTGTGCTGCCCATTCTCAAGGATTTCAGTGCAATAGCGGACAATGGGGATCATCAGATCGTGTCGAACCAGTCCGTGGCCGCCCGGCTCAGGAATTCTTCAAGCGAGATGCCCTGTTCGCCGACAAGCATGGTTCGTGCAGGCTTGAATGTCTTTTCGAACTCCTCCAGACCGCGTGAATTGACAGCCTCGGGTCCGCTCTTTACCTCGATTCCGACAAGCCTGGGGCCATATGTGAGGACAAAGTCCACCTCGTGATGGCTGTGCCGCCAGTAATACACCTTGATGTCAGGCATACCCGTATTCCACAGATGGGCGCCCACGGCACTCTCTACCAGTCTGCCCCAGAAAGATCTGTCCGCCTGCGCTTCCTGGAACGAATAGCCCGAGTTCACCGACATGAAGGCAGTGTTCAGGACATTCAGCTTGGGACTTGAAGCCCTGCGGCGGTGTTGCTGGCCAGCGTACTTGGGGAGCCCGGACAGCAATCCGGACTGCGACAGCAGTTCCAGATAGTGGGCGATCGTTGTCGTATTGCCGGCATCCTGCAGCTGTCCCACCATCTTGTTGTAGGAAAGTTCCTTTCCGGAATAACTGCTGCCAAGTTCAAAGGTGCTTTTCAGTAACGCTGGCTTGTCCACCCGGGTCATGGCGAGGATATCCCTGTCCATTACCGGTTCGATCAGGGAGGCACGGATATATTCACGCCAGCGGGGCTGGTTGCTGATCAGACCTGCCGCCCCGGGATATCCGCCAAAATAGATAAAGCTCGCCAGATCGAAATCGAAAGCGCGGGCCATCTCTGTGAATGACCAGTGGCTGACGCGGATCAATTCAAACCGCCCGGCCAGGCTTTCTGTCAGCCCCTGCTGCATCAGCAAGGGGGCCGAGCCGAGAATCACGACATGCAGGAATCTTCCGACAGCCCGGTCGGCGTCCCACAAGCCCTTGACTGTTTCCGACCACTGGGAAATTTTCTGGATTTCGTCCAATACCAGAACGAAACCCTGATCGGATTCGTCGGCTTTCCTGCGCGCTGCTTCCCATTTGCGGACCAACCACTCCCTGTCAGGCATATCAGAAGGCCCCAAGGTCAGTTCCGCCGGCTCATCATATGGGAACGCCGGAACTGCAGGTTCCGGTTCATCCACCGGAAGGTAGTCAAACCTGAGAGTGGTTCGACCCAATGCCTGTCTGACGAGGGTGGACTTACCGGTCTGACGGGGACCGGAGACGACGATCAGCCTTTCCGGGCGCTCTTCCAGGCGATCAACGAGGGTACGGACGTAGTGGCGCTGATATTCAGTCATTCAATTATATTACATTACTGAGTAATTTTACTCAATGATGTAATTAATACTTTTCAGCAGCATGAGACGGCTGAGGAAGCTCGGACAGTACAGACCCAAGATATCCAGTCTTGCGATTGCCACACGATCCAGAACCGGATACTGTAATGTATGCCGACCGTGAAACCCACGATACAGTAGCAGACCCCTACCGTCAGCCTGATGACTTCGATTTCTATGGATCAGGCAGGCCATGACTCAAAAGCAAACAGGCGCCACAACATTCATGCCAACCGAACACAACCAACCCCTGGGTGGCAACCAGATGCCGCGCTTTGCAGGGCCGGGCACCATGTTCCGACTGCCGGCGCATGCCACCGCGGAGGGCCTCGACATTGCCATCATCGGCGTACCGCTCGACATCGGCACCAGCAACCGGTCCGGCACCCGCTACGGGCCGAGGCAGATCCGGGGCGAATCCGTGCTTGTTCGTCCCTACGGCATGTATACACGCGCTGCACCCTTCGACAGCTTCCAGGTGGGGGATGTCGGCGACGTGGCCATCAACACCTTCAATCTGCTGAAATCCATCGACATCATCGAGCGGCACTACGAC
>JAJDTE010000216.1:0-11676 GCA_022827325.1 Gammaproteobacteria bacterium
AGGTGGCTGGTGGGCACAACGACCGAGGTGTCGTCCAGGGTTCCGGCCTTCATGCTGAGGACCGTGCTGCCCGCCTCGCGAACGCCTCCGCCCGCATGGTAGAGCCGGGTGCCGCATTCGCCGCAGAACGCGCAGAGCTTCTCGCGCCCCGAGTCGCCGCTGGTGCGGTAGATGCGCGGCTCGGCACCTGTGAACTCGACGGCGTCCCGCTCCACCCACATCGAAAGCCCGAACGCGCTCGAGGACTGCTTCTGGCAATCCCTGCAGTGACAGGCGTAGAGCGCGACCGGCGCGCGAAGGAGCCGGTAGCGAATGGCCCCGCACTGGCAGCCGCCCTCCTGACCTGCGGTTATGGTCATGGTTGTCGATACGGTAATGGAAACTGGTCCGGGCTTTGCATCCGGGATGACCCGCCCTGAAGCCGGATTATGGCCCAGGACGATTTTCTCCCGCCAGCCTGAGGCTCAGCCGCTGACATCGCCTGGATCGATATCCGGTGGAATCGACGGCCGGATGCAGATGACGGCGGCCCGATCAAACCGGAAACGCTTTGTTTGCATCGTAGTCACCTGCTGCCCGGCGTTCGGCGGTGTACCCGGGACAGCAGCAGGAATCCGGAATTTGGGACAAGGACGGACATCGGAAGTCACTGGAAGCTTTCCGAGTGCGGCAGGGCTGCAATCAGTACAGGGTTCCGAAGACGATCTTCACAGTCCTGATCTGCGCTTTCCGGGAATCCGGCAGGACGACCGGGCCGTTGCGGTGCATGGCCGGCATAGTCAACTGACACTCCCGTGGCGGGGTAGCCGACAGGCTGTCATCACCATCTGAACTGCCGCTGAACAATTTGCTCTTTACACGAATCCGGCTGCATCCCCTGTTCGCTCTTCATTGATCCCCTTGTTGAAGCAGGTCTTCGCTCAATCCCACGAATGATCCGGCAATATAGCCCCTGACCCCGTCTTCTTCCCATAATCTACCACGTCCAAACCCCGCGACAAGCCGGGGATTGCCCGCCGGGTCCGGCCTGTTGGAGATACTGCCACGCCACGAACCTCTCGTGCGGATGATGTTTCTGGAGGGATGTCGTGCCAACGTCAGCCCGCCGGAAAACTCACCATCATTTCCGATGGGAGACTCAAGGAGATGCAGTTCGTAGTCAGAGATGTCAACCTGGAAATCGCCCCGCGACGCGGGGGCAACGGCCGTGCGGATGCTCAGGTCGCCGATGCAGCCATAACACCCTCTGATCGTGCCGATATCGAAGTTTGCGGTAAAAGTCGCCAATCCCTCCCATCCATCCCAAACAATATCCCGCTTGCCGCCTGCGGCGGGCCGCGAAAATCCGTAGACTCCGCCCGCCAGTCCGGTATAGGACGCGTTGCCTGTAACGGGCAATTCGGGCGGATTGTCCTCCTTAAAGATTTCGTGGCCGCCCAGAATGGAGTATTCCTCCGTGTCGAAGGGGTCCAGATCGGGCGGATGCTGCTCGGGATAGTAGGCCCAATATCCCGCAGCCAGGTAGTCGAGGGGATCATCCTCATCCCAGCTGACCGCGGCGTAGACAATCGACGTGCCGTGCTCTTCGTCTTTCAGGAAGCGCCACTCCTGTCCCTGGTGGCCGGGAATCGGCGTGTCGAAGGGTTCAACCGAAGTCGCGTCATCCTCCGAGTTGACGGATACGATGCGCCCGTCCTCCAGGTCCATGAACAACTGCACGGTGGGTTCATAGGAGAAATTGATGCGCTCGAGCGGTTCCATGGGCTCTTCTTCCATGAGCGCCGGGCCCGAACAGCCTGAAAGAAAAACCGGGATGCAAAGCCAGATCAGTCGTCTGAATATCATGATGCGCCTACCGTGACGGTTAATGGACAGGCAAGGAACTCCTCCAACCCGACTTCAGTCCCTCAGTCCCACAAAAAGCGCGTGGCATGATACCAACAAACCACAACTCAAAAAACGAATTCGTGCGGCGGAACGCCCGGCGCTCCCATTGCCGTATTGTCGGAAACCTTGCCGACAATGCCCGTCGGCCTCGGATCCCCCGATGATGATCTCTGGCCGACAATCCGCTATCCCCTTCAAGCCGTATCCTTTGTGAGACAGCCCTTTTTTCCTTCTCCTCCCGCCGACCTGAATGGCCTCTTGAAAAATTATAAAAATACTGTTAAATGTCATAATTATCATTTAATTTGTTTTAGAAAGTTATATATGGCGGTTAAAGTACCTTCTCCAAGCGCCCGCCGCGCCTTGCGGTCGTTAGGCGCAAACCTCAAGGTGGCCCGTGTGAAGCGGCGAATTCCGGTGAAAGGATTTGCCGAACGCATCGGTGTGTCCGAGCGAACTGTCATACGATTTGAGAAAGGCGATGCCGGGGTGAGCATCGGAACGCTGGCGATGGCGTGTCTCGTATTGGGGGAACTGGATCGCATCACCCATTTTCTCGATGCGGGGAGCGATGACATCGGATTGCTCATGGAGCAGGAGAAGCTTCCGAAGCGCATCCGCAGAAGGCGAATAGCGCCGGCGTCTCCAACCGCTGCGGACCGCGATCCGGCGCAATCCGGCAATGTCGATGATGAAGGGGTTGGATTCTGATGGCGGAAGCGATTGTGGCTTTGGGGGGCAGGAAGCGGGTTCTCGGCCGGTTGCGGTTCGAAACCGACGGACGCCGCCAACATTCGCAGTTCGAATATGCGGACGAATGGCTCGCCGCGAAGGATCGCTTCGCGCTGTCTCCCGGATTGCCTCTGCGCGGGGGAGGCCACTACAGCTCGGGAAAGGAAAACAAACGCTCAGCCCTTCCGGGATGCTTTTCCGATGCCGCCCCCGACGCCTGGGGACGTGCCCTGATGACGAAAGCCCTGGGCGGCGGGCCTAGCGAATACGATTATCTCGTTCGGTCGGATGATCGCACCAGGCAAGGCGCCCTGCGGTTCCTGGGCGAAGACATGGAACCGCTATCCGACCTTGCTCCGCCCATCCCCCGGCTCGTGGAACTCGAACGCTTGAGGTCTCTGGCGCAACGATTCGAGCGGGACCCGGGCGGTGCGGAGGAAGAAGCGCGCGACCTTGCAGGTGTGGCGGGCTCTCTTGGCGGTGCTCGCCCCAAGGCCAGTGTCGAAGGCGACGGCCATCTCTGGATCGCGAAGTTTACCTCGGCAGAAGACACCAGGGCCGTTGAACGTGCGGAAGTGGCGACCCTGAAGCTGGCGGAGATCTGCGGCTTGCGCGTGGCCGAGGCGAGTCTGGCGCTACGCGACAGCGACAGTCCCATCGCACTCATCCGCCGGTTTGACCGCCGCGGCGATGCACGCATTCCCTACATATCCGCGCGCAGTGCGCTGGACTGGCAAAGTGACGAAGGCGGGTTTTACACGGACATCGCTGATGTGATCCGGCGGATCTCCAGCAAGCCGGTCGAAGACCTGCATGAGTTGTGGCGGCGGATCGTCTTCACCATCCTTGTCTCGAACAGGGACGACCACCTGAAGAATCATGGGTTCATTTATGCCGGGGATGACCGGTGGCGGCTGTCGCCGGCCTTCGACATCAATCCGTCTCCGTCACGTCACCGCGTTCTTGAGACCGGTATCATCCAGGGCGGATCATTTGAAGCGTCGCTCGAGCTGGCCCTTGAGGCGTGCGAATTTTTCGACGTCAATCCTGAAGCCGCCAGGCAACAAGCGGTGGAGATGGCCAGGATGATCGCTGGCAACTGGAAGCGAAGCCTTCGCGCGCAGGGAGCATCGGGCGACGACATTCGCGGATATGCGGAAGCCTTTGAGCACGTAGAGGCAGAAAAGGCCTTGCGTCTTGACGTGTGATGCCAGGCGGGACTCCCTTCGGACTCTTCCGCCGGAAACGGCTAACGGAAAAGGGCTGTCTGAATACCGGTTGTCGGGAAGAAAACGTCCTTCTCTACATCAACTTCTGCACCTTCCCGGAATAGAGGAACCCGGGACAAATCCTTTCAGGTACGATGATTTAATGAGGGTTGTATCACCGAAAGGTGCTGGGTTATCGTACGTCTGCGGAGGTATTCACCGGAGCACTGGTCCTACCCTGAAGGCGGCGACATCACCGGCATGGAATTCATGTGACAACGAAAGTGGCCTCACTCAGCCCAAAGGTACCAGGCTGGCCTTGTGTTGGATGATGGCCTCTGTCAGTATCCCCTAGAGTCGAGATTGGTGCTATTTCCGGTCGGAATGAGCCCCTTGAGGCGCTGATATTTTCGCCGCCGCTATCCCTCCGTTCAGGCTATGCCCTCATTCCCGGATAGCGGCGAGTGATGCACTTCGGAGTGGAGACGGGGCATGATTAACTCGTCCCATTGAAACAAGAATGCATTGGCCAATAACAGCAAAGAAGGTGTGTGAAGGACCTAGGGGACAGCGGGGATGCGTCTTCAGAACATGCAACAGCCACAGTCTTTCGGCCATGCGCTGCCTCCTGGCGACAAACGACCGCGCAATCGTTCCGGACGACAGGTGTGATCGGGGATTCCCGGTTCGGAATGGTGTATTGACAAAATAGACGGAATAGACCAATATTGAATCGAGATTATATTATTCTGGAGGACTGCCATGGATCGTGCCAACGGGAAGAAGATGCGCGAGTTGGAAGGCGTGTTGCACGAAGCCGCCGGTTGCCTGAGCCCGACGCATGTGGCGGCGCTGGTCGCGCATCCCGATGTCGTGCGCTCGGCGCTGGCGGTAGCGGCTGACATGCTGGCACTGGAGGACGCGGGGCGGCCTGGGGTCGAAATCATCGCAGGTGCCGAGCCTGTTCGCGTCGGCGCTGAAGAGGCGGCCGGGCGGTTGGCGGAACGTACGCGCGCGAGCGCCCCCGAGACGCTACTGACCTCGGACGAACTGGCGGCGCGGGTCGGACTCAAGACGCGCCAGTCGGTCCATGATTGGCTGAAGAAGGGCCGGATCGTGGGCTGGCGGGGCGCGAGGCGCGGCCATGTCTTCCCGGCAGGGCAACTCGACGAACGCGGCAGGCCGTTCGACGGTCTCGACCGGGTGGCGGGGCTATTCGACGATGGCTATGCCGCCTGGGTCTGGCTCACGACGGAACTGTCCTCGCTCGACGGGGCTACGCCGCTGACTCTGCTGGCCGGGGGAGAAATCGACCGCGTGGCGAAGGCTGTGAAGGGAGATCGGCAGGGCGACTTTGCGTGACTGGGGGCTACGACCCGGACCGGCTGCGCTTACAGCTGCGTAGCATCCGTCTTGACCGCGTCTTCCGCGTAATCCATTATGACCACCGCCGAACACCGCTGGGCTCGGCGCCGGCGCCGAGCCGGTTCAGCGATCCGCTGGAACGTTATGCCGTGCTGTATGCATCGGAGACGGTGCGCTGCGCATTCTGGGAAACCCTGGCGCGCAACCGCTTCACCCGTCGCCGCAAGCGCGAGCTGCCGCGAAGCGAAGTCGAAGCCCGGCTGGTGGTGTCGATCGGCTCCGCCGAAACGCTCGCCCTGATCGACCTGCGCGGCGACGGGCCGGTACGGGTCGGCGCACCGAGCGCGGTAGCTCACGACGGCAACCATGCGGCGGGCCGCGCCCTGTCGGCGGCGGCCCATGCCGGCCTGGTGGAGGCGGACGGTTTTCTGTTCGCGTCGAGATTCACGGGCGATGCCTGCGTGGCCGTGTTCGACCGGGCCTTCGGCAAGCTAAGGGCGATCGGCGTCGACGAACTTGTCCGACACGCTGAATTTCTGGATGCCCTCGACGACTACGATATCGTGCTGACGGAGCCGCCGGGGTAGCAGATTAAGGCAGCGAAACTGGCGATAGACGGAAACGGGCACCTGAAAATGGTTGTCTGAATTCCCGCTGCTGGGAAGAAAACTTCCTCGTTTATATCAGCTTCTGCACCTTCCTGGAATGGAGGAAACCGGGACAAATCTTTTCAGGTGCGACAATTTAATGTGAGATGTAACACCCATCACCCCACCTTCACGGTCACCGACCGGTGGCCAAGATCTACGGCTGCACCGGCACCGCTTGCAGATAGTCGAATATCTCACCCGCGATGCGCAGCCGCTCCGTCTCCGGCAGGCGATCGGAAATCGCCGGCATGGTCGCTCCCGGCCGTTCCGCTGCCGGCGTCAGGACGACGCGAAGAAAGGATTCCCTTGAATACCTCTTGATGAGCGCCGCAAGATCGGCCTCGAACTTGTCGCCTCCGAAGCCGTTCACCTTGTGGCAGTTCAGGCAGTGCTCCCTGGTCAGTCCGGCACCTTCATGGAATTTCGGGTCGAGACTTTCGGGCAACAAGGCCCCCTCGGACAGCGTGACCAGGTTCACTTCCTTCACCTGGTAGGGCCAGTTCCTGGCGCCTTCCGCAAGCAGGGCGGGTCGGGAGATGTTGTCCCAGACCAGGTAGTACGGTCCAAGCGGCACATCGGCCTGATTCTGCCGGATATTGTCCACCGTGAACGGCGCGCCGTCGGCTCGCGCGAATACCAGCCAGGCGTAGTCCTTCAGAAAGCGCCCGACGGGGATGCGGGAGACATAGCCATCCAGTGCCCGGTACTCCACCGCCTCGCCCCGGATTTGCCAGTCACTGCCGAACAGCCGCGCCATCACTTCCACGACCGGGAAGCCGACATACTCCACCACGACCTGCCGGTCGCCCGTGCTCAGGTGCGGCTCGTAGACTGGCACCGTTTCGGCCGCAACACCCATCCGTTCCTCGAGAACCCCGGCCAGCGGCAATTCCGCCGCCGTCGCCACGGTTGCCAGGCATGCGGCCAGGACCGGAGTCACCATGAAGCCCGCCCCCCGCCGAATGAAGCCCGTCCAGTTCAGGCGACGGGCGTTGGAGACTTGCCTGCCTGCCCGGCAACCATGCCGCCCGGGCCTGCAGGGCCACGCGCCCGGCAATGCCCCCGATCTCCGGCCTCTCCCGGCATTTCCTGTTGCGGCCGCCCCGCTCTTCGCTCCAGTCATTGCATGACCCGGGATATTGCTCTTCCCGTCATCATATCCCATGCACGGACCGATTGTCCCCCACATGCCGATCACGGCATCTGCGGGGCGCCCTTGAAAGCGGGCTTGTCCGGAACATAAAATCCTGTAAAAGCCATTACACGGCACGAATCTCTCTCCCATCAATCTCCCGTCCCCTTCAGGTGTACCAGTGAGTGCAGTCGCGCGCGGCAAACCGTGGGCAGAAAAATATCCCGAACTCGGCACGGGACCACTGAGCACCGAGCCCTACATATCGGAAGAATACTTCGCCCTTGAGCGCGACCGTGTCTTTCGTCGCAGCTGGCTCAATGTCGGTCGTGTCGAGGAAATTCCGGACGCCGGCGACTTTTTTGTCCGGGAAATCGCAATCTGCGGCGCCTCGGTGCTGATCGTCCGGGGCTCGGACGGCGTCGTGCGCGGCTTTCATAATGTCTGCTCGCACCGCGGCAACCGGCTGGTGAAGGATCAGCGGGGCTCGTGCCGGGGGGGGCGTTCGTCTGCGGGTTCCACAGCTGGGCGTACAGCAACGACGGGTCCCTGATCGGCGTCCCCGACGAGGAAAAGTTTTATGGCCTCGACAAGCGTGCCCACGGATTGACCCCGGTAAATACCGATACCTGGGAAGGCTTCATCTTTGTCCACATGGATCCCGAGCCTGCCGAGACGCTGCGCGATTATCTCGACGGCGTCACGGACCGGCTCGATGGTTGCCCGTTCCACAAGATGAAACTCTTTCAGGCTTACAGGGTGGAGGAGCGCGCCAACTGGAAGATCGGAGTGGATGCGCAGAACGAACTGTATCATTTACCGTTCCAGCATCGCCAGACGCTGGGCGACGCGTTCGCGACGGATGAAATTTCGAAGAGCCGCTTCAAGGACGTCGAGCTCTACCGGCGTCACAGCGCCTGGGTGGGAGAGTACCGGCAGTCCCAGAAACTGACGCCGTTCAAGATCGCTCTTTTTCTGAACCGCGACGACACGCCGCCTTTCGATGTGCCTGAAGCGATAGGCGGAATGACTCACTTCAACCTGTTTCCGAACACCGTGTTGACGCTCTTCAAGGTGGGGAGGTCCACAAGCTGCATCACCTACAATTTCTGGCCGGTCGCCGTCGATCGTACCGTCTGGGAAATCCGCTTTCATTTCAGACCGGCCTCGGCCATAGGCGAACGGGTTCAACAGGAGTACTTCAAGTGCCTGATCCGTGAAACGTTGCAGGAGGATACCGCTGCGCACGAAAGCGTTTATGCAGGCATCTCCTCCCGCGCGAAGCCGCATATCCTCCTGCAGGATGACGAAGTGCCGATACGCCACTTTCGGAAAATCCTGGACGATTGCGTCGGCAACGACCGGCTTGCATGATCCTTTGGCATGAGAAGACGGAAACTGCGCGATGAGTGAACCGCTGCTGCCGGAGAAGTTCAGTGAGCTGGAGCCCTTCGCGGATTGGGCGCTTGAGCCGGAGCGGGCGAGAATCGAAAAAAAGGTGACGGCTTCCATGGAGGAAATCCGCGCCTTCTACGATGCGATGATGCTGCGGGTCAACGAGATCTTCGACCATCTGGAGAGCCATTTCGGCGGCGACATGCCGGCCCCGGAACATCGTCTTTACCTGATGTCGCTGTCGCTGGTCGAGGCCGCCATCCTCGTCGAACACTACAATGGGCGCGAGGCCGACGACGCCTGCGATCCACTCCGCTACGTCCCACGGCTTTGAGCGCGGTGGCGCGCTAACGGTCCTGCGCGCTCCCGGCGTGACTCAACTCTGCCGGCAAGAGCCGTGTGGATTTCCAGCACCTTGAGAGTCCCGGACATCTGCGGAATCTCAAAGGAACGCCCGAGGCCACGCTCACCGGCCGGCAGCGATGGATGGTTGTTGGAACGCCGATGTAGAATAGAATCAGTTACCTGTAATATGCGGCTAATTCCAAATCGACTTCACATCGTCCCGTGCTTCGTCCGTCCACCTGCCGGAAGGCCGGGATGAGATCATCCCCGCATGAACCCAAGACCCTTTCCCAAACCGCCGCCGGCTGACCCGCTGCCGCTGGAAGCATGGCTGAGACGCACGGACCGCGCCGAATCGGGTCGCGAGGCTTTCTTTCGGGGACGTGATGCGGAATACGGGGTTTATCGTTCTGCCGTCACAAGCCTCAACGAAGGAATGGTAGGCGGCGGCACGATGGTCTTCCAGGGCGCGCCGGGCGCCGGGAAATCCGCACTGATGGAAGAGTGCATGGAGGCCGTGCGGCGTCATTCGACACCCGAAGCGCCCTGGGTGGCGGTTTCCATGAACCCCAATTCCCTGCAGTCTCCCGTCGATGTCATCGAAGCCATGGTTGATGCCGCCAATACGGAAAGCGAACGCCTTCGGGAAATGGCTTCCGGGACATCAGTTGCCGGGATGTTGGACGATCTTCTTGGCCTCGGGAAGAAACTTTACCGGGAACTGTCGGAACGCGGGGGCGGTGCATTCGGAGTGTCCGTTGGCGCACCCAGGGATGTGGGAGTGACGGCCGGGCGGGTTTTCCGGAATGCCGCGCCGCTTCTGGGGAATTTCCACATCGTGGTATGTGTGGATGAGGCCCAGAACACGCCGGTTTCAGAAACCACGAAGGGCGTAATGGACTGTCTTCACCGGGACCCCTGTGGGATTCCCCTGGTGGCGGCGTTTTACGGCCTGAGCGACACCCAGGACGTGTTGCGCCGGTGTGGCCTGTCGAGATTCGCCAGAGGGCGTGTGGTTACCCTGGAACCCCTTCCGGATGATGATGCGGCCTGTGCCATTCGGAGCGCCTTCGATGCCTATGGATTCAGCGGTACGGCTGAAGATCGGACGGCGTGGGTGGCCAGCCTGGCGAAGCTGTCCCAGGGATGGCCACAGCACATAAACAGCGTCTCTGTTGCCGCAAGTTGTATTATCCGGAACAACGGTGAACGGATTACTGCAGAACACCTCGAAGAGGCCATGGCGGCTGCCGAGGAATTCAAGAACGAATACTATGCCGGATGCCTTGCGGCCAGTTCCAGGCCGCCCTGGGTCTACAGGGAACTGACCCTGGCTGCAGAGGCAAAGGACGGCGTGCTGACATACGATGAACTCAGGCGGATCACAGCGGAAGAATCCATGGACGATTTCCTGACCGATGCCCTGCATGCCGGCCTTCTCGCGCCACTGAAGGAACTCCCCTATCATTACCGTGTTCCGATTCCTTCCTTCGGGGACTACCTGCGAACATTGCCGGTTGAACCGCCGCCGCAGACCTGAAGGACAAAGCCGGTTCTCCGCGTAACCGCCGACCCCGGTCAATTTGGGAGAATGCCGAATGGTACCGGAGCGGCAAGCCCCAGGCCCAAGCGAACATCCATGCAATATGCATCGCGCCGGCCGGGGTTTGTTCCGCCGGCATCAGTATGACCGAGCAGCCTGCAGCCAGCGCCCCGGCTATCTTGCGCGCAGGCTGTCTCATCGGAAAATTCCACGGCGAGAACGCCGCCACACTGCCGATCGGCTGGCGCACGACGATCTAACGAATGCGCGGCGCGCTTGGAATTACGCGGCCGTACAGTCTCTGTCCCTCTGCAGCATCCCATTCAAAGAACTCGCATCCCCGAATGGCTTCCAGTCCCGATTGCCGGATGGGCTTGCCCAGTTCCAGGGTGATCGATCGGGCGATTTCCTCGTGCCGGTCCCGCATGAGCTGTGCAGCCTTCAGGATAATCCGGCTGCGCTCAACCGGCGCAGTCCCGCTCCATATCCTGAATCCCTCCTGGGCGGCCTTGACCGTGTTATCCAGATCCCCTTACAGGCGACAGGCAGCAACCCGATCTCCGATTCATCCGCCGGATTGACAATCGGCAGATGTTCCCTTGACTGCAGCCATTTTCCACCGATGAACAGCCGGATGGCCGGATATGATGTCATTCTCAGTCTCGCGGGTTGGCCGGCACTCGGAATCCCGGCCGGTTTCGATTCGATTCGGTACTGCAACACTATTGGAAGGTGAACATGGGAATCAAATCAAAGGAGGAAAGTCCGGTATCCAGAAAACGAATAACTGCAGGGGACAGAATTCAGGCAGTCGCGTATGAAAATACTGCCCCGACAAGGCGGCACGATGCGCATCTTCTCTTCAGGCTGCGCCTGTTCTTTCCTGTCGCGGGCTTCCGGACTGACCAAGTGACGACCGGCAGCGGGTGGACTCTGGCTTAAAATGACCCGTTTTCCAATCCCGGAAAACCCGTCATGAACCTTTTTCCGTTCCGCCGGAAGACTGACCGCCGTACCATGCCCGGCGGGATTCGCCCCGGTCTTCGTTCATCAGAATTCGTCTCTTAATCACTTTCTTGGCACTGGGCGAGATGTAGTATAGTTATTCAACCCATGTGTAATCCTCGTAATACCATAATAATTTATCCACCAGGAGGTTTGTCAGAATGAAAACCAGCAATTTTTTCTCCTCAATATCGAAGGTGCTTTCCGCCGGCCTTTTCGTGCTGGCAGGTGTCTTTCTTGGTACAGGCACCGCCCTGGGACAGATGCAGGACGCATGTCCGCTTCCTCCCGGCACAACACCTGCCCCGGAGCCGAGCGTGACGGCGCAACAGGTCGAAGACGGCAGTGCCAGCCTGCAGGACTTTGCCCTGGGCGCGAGAGATCAATTCAAGCGTGTGTCCACAGAAAGCGTAC
>JAJDTE010000230.1:0-5614 GCA_022827325.1 Gammaproteobacteria bacterium
GTCCTCCCCCAGGAGGAAGTAGGCCCGCGCCAGTTCCAGGCGCACCCGGACGAGACCGGGGTTCCGCACCAGCATCGCCCGGAAGGTCCGCACGGCGATATCGAGGAACGCCTCCCGGTTCTCCGCCGTCGCGCCGGGGGCCCCGGCGGCCCCGATCGAGGCCAGGCCCACCAGGAAGTACACGTCCATGTTGATCGGGCGGATCTCCACCAGGGGGCCGAGGAGGGCCAGGGCGTCGACATGCCGGCCCTCGGCCATCAGGGCCTTGGCCCGGGCCTCGATGTCGGCGATGGTCTGGCCCGGGGCGGCCGGCTCCGTGTCGTCCTGGGCCCATGCCGGGACGGCGAGCAGCAGAAAGACGGTGGCCGCCAGCAGGCGGGTGAGTTGGCCGAATGTCGTCATAAACCCTGTTCTCAGTTGCAAGTCTCGGTGGCCGGTCAAAGGGCGTGTGACAACCCTGGGCCTGAAAATGCGCCATTGTCGCCACGGGGCCTGAACGGAGGCTTAATCGCCCCTAAGGTGACCGGCGGTTTCGGGAGTTTGGCTGGTTATTCCATTATGGAAACTAACCACCGATCGGTGATCAATAACCATCGTGGAAAAACTACTCCTGCCGGTGCACCTGTCGACCAAGAAATCGAAAGGGGATTCGTCGGAAGGCTCGGAGTTGAACCTTTTTGCCAAGGTGGCTTGACGCTCTGGTACTTGGGGCTATGAGAATACTGGGGTCATGACGAAGAACCATGTCTTGACCTGCTCCCCGGTCTCACAGTCCACAATGATCGGCCAACACCGGAATCCACCTGGCGACCTCACCAGTCGTGAAGTGCAGTTGTATGGCGGTCTTGGATTTATCGAGATGCAGGCTTCATACGAACCAGTCGTCTGAGAAGTAACTTCCGCAGTAGCCGTGGTTCGGGACCAAGGCTATATAGATCACGCTGACCTGAATCTCCTTTTACGCTCACTCCTCAACCTTGACTCGGTAGGGCTCTGGCGATGAATCGCTATGGCCTTTAGCACCACTCCCTGGGACGGTACCACCCGGATATTTTCCATTTCGTCCGGCAATGGAGCATCTAGCCTAGACCCAGATTTATCCACCCGTGGAAATTAGCCAGCATGCGAAACTGGCGCGCCTTGATTCGCCCCATCAACCCGGTGTTGGTGATTACGCGGTCGGTATCATCCTGTCGCATAAGAACCAGCGCCGTTCTGAATCCAAACATCTTGAGTCTTCCATTGCTCATGGTGGCCTCTCAAAAGTCGACAAGTATATCTGTGCATAGGTTCGAGACCGGCGACTAGATTTACCATAGAGATCCACTCAGGTGTCTCCATAAAGAGTCATACCATTATTTGGGTGACCATTGATACCGTGACTCGCTCGTCCGGCCGGGTAGGCCTCGTATCCGGTTCTTGTTCATCGGGTCGCAGCTTTGTTCCACGCTTCCTTCAGACGACACCTCGCGGTGGCGCCCTTGCGCTTCACTAATCCTTCGCTGCCATCGGGCTGGATAGAGGACTTCCACCTCCAAGCTGTCCGTCATGCTCGGCACACCACAAAAAGGGCGGCGCAAGCGCCGCCCTTTTGAGCACCCCAGTGGGGTTACTCACCCCTATGGGTTTATTCGACTGCCCGAGTCGTGTAGGCACCAGCCGCAGAGCCATCGCCAAAGTTAGCGTTGAACCGGCCGAAGAAGCCCGTCGGACGCTGAGGTACCAGAGGGGTGGTGCCGTCGTCACCATCGTGGTTGATCGGCGCTAAACCGTAGCCCTGCGTCGTCCATACGCCTGGAGCACCACCACCAGCTGTCGTGCCATTGGTGTCAAAGGTGGCACCGGCATTCAGCGCGGTTTCGTTAAGGAGGACGGACCAGTTCCCAACCGCGTTACCCTGGAAGTTCGAAATGGACCCGCGCAATGTTGGGGCTGTTGCAAACTTCGCCGTCAGATTCACAGAGGCAGTGAACTGGCCGGATTTTCCGCCATGTGCCGAGATACCGACGGCCGAGCCGCGGTAGACTGCGGTGACGTCTTTCGCATTAGCGCCTTCGCCAGTCTGCCCAAGATCAAGACTAGCTTGATTGGCGGTCGACGCTGAATGCAGGCTGATTCCAGTGGCCTCACCGGCGGTATAGGTCAGCCAGTAGCCGTAGGTAGCATACATGGTTGCCACCATGTACGATCCCCCGGTACCCGCGACAAACAATGTGTCCGTCGAATCCGGGGTAAAGTACCAACTTCCGGTCAGGTTACCGTCTTCCGCGGCCGACTGACCGCAATCGTTACCGGCGCAGAACACCGTACCGTCGATGCCCATATACGAGGCATCGTAAAACGTACCGTCGTTATTCTGGATACCGTCCTTTGAGTTGTCTTCGTCCGTCGGTAATGTTACGCCTGTGGCTGCAAGATCACTTGCCATGCTGCCCATGACCGACATCGCCTTGACTGTCGTTACCGAGCCGCTGACCAATCGGCGCACGTCTCTCACGCTCGACTCGCCAACGATCATGGCCCAGGTCATGGCTCCGATGTCCTCGGCATCGTTTTTGATCCCACCCATAGGTGTATCAGCAGCGATGCTACCGTTGGTGCCCGGAGCAGCGGTACCGATAGCCGTGCTGACTTGGTCTGCAACCATTTTGCCGAAGGCAGCGGGCATTCTCGGGTAGCCTTCGGCTAACTTGTTTTTACCCTTGACCTCTGCGACGGCACCCATCAACGAGTCGATTACAGGGGGATCTTCTGTGGCTTCGGCGGTATCGACAACAGCCATGGCCATCTTTTTCTGAGCAGTCGCTTGCTCGATAGCCCTCTCTGCTACCGCGATAGCACTTGCCCGATCCGCGTCGTCCGCGGGAAGAGCCTCTGCTGCTTCTTTGGCAGCCATGGCGTCTTGCAAGGCGTCGTCTGCATCCATGACAGCGTTATTGGCAGCCATCTCCGCATCAAGAACCATCTGTGCGTTCGCCACGGCCATTGCCGAATCGCCATTGACCTTCATTGCAGTGAGCATGCCCGCGTATTTAATTGCGTCCTTCTTGGCCTGCTCCGCCGCCATGCTGGCGGCTAAGGCAGCCGTAACCGCATCCGCCGCGTCGGCTTTAATGCTCTCGGCCGTCGGCCCCGGCGGGGTGGGGTCCGGCATCGGCGGGGGGGGATCCGGCATCGGCGGTGGGGACGAACTACCCCCGCCGCAACCAGCAAGGAGAAGTGCCATTGCGGCTACACCCGCCGCGAGCGTCAAAAGGGGTTTTTGTCGATATGACTCTTTCACGGGATTTCCTCCGCTTTAGGTTTATAAATTCAACGAGGGTTTTAATGGTATATGGGCACCCACCGGATTGCAAGCCACCGAGCAGTTGCACAGTGCGTCTAATCCTATATTGGCGCACCACAGATTGCAAGAGCCTGTTTGCCCAAAATCCATTCTCCATATTACAGGTTTTTCCCTAATTACCGGACAAATCTCTGGGGGTATCCAGGTTCCTGCAAACGGTTCGGAACTGCGGGATGTCGTGCTGAATACAGGACGAAGCGCCCACACCCGGAATCAAACTATATCCAATCACTGCAACCGATTTCAAGCGGAAATTCAAGCAATTTCAAGAAAACTCACGGAAAGCTGCATAACGGCAGGGATTCAGCCCCCTGTTTTGGTGAGTGGATTCATCGTTTGACGGTTTCGACAATTGCCAGTTACCGCCTCATCAACAATGCAGACTTCACCATTTATCCCCGACTCGCGAGAATCCAATGTTCCTCCCTGGATCTTCAGTGATACTTCCTTAATCTTGTTACATGCAATCGATGCCTCCAGCAAGACCCGGTTCCAGGCCACCCCTACTCAACCGTCACCTGAATCCGGTCTCTGGGTACCGTTCCATCGATCGTTGTGATCACCGTCGATGCCCGTTCCCCCGTTCCCTGTCCGGTTGCGTCTTCCCAGAAGCAGAACCACCAACAGCAGCGGCAGGTTGAATATTGCCAGAAATACGGGGATATCCGCGGGCAGCGTCTGTGCGAGGTAGTAGAGTGTTCCCACAAGTTGTCCGACAGCACCGGAGAAACTCGGCGAAATGACGAGGAACAACCCCATCGCCAGAGTCAGCAGAGTTGCGTTCGTCAACCCCGCTACCACGCCGATAATCCAGGCGGCGCGGTGATATCCCAGGCGCCAGAGCTGCCGGCATGGCAGTGCGACTGCCAGGCCGGCGGGGGAGAACACGAAGAGCGCGATCACGAACATCGGCACAAATCTCACCCACAGTTGCACCTCGCCCATCGGCACGACGGCCAGCGGCGGATGGACCACGCTCAACTCGAACTCGGAGGGCGAGGCGCCGAGAAACGGATACATGTCAACCAGGATTGCCCCGATCACCAATACCGGCAGCCACAGCAGCGCAAGCAGCCAGAACCCCGTACTCCGGTGATCATCCCGGACATTCGTCATCGCGGATTCTTTCCGGCGGCGTCGGAGCGCCGCAGTCGCGGCCCAGACGAGTACGCCGATGATCGCCGGGCAGACGACAGTCCACACCGGCAGGATCGGCGTCAGGAGGCTCGGCGCAAGCGCGAGCCTGCCGACGGTTCCCTGGAGCGAGTAGATCATCTCCATGTCGGAGGAGATAATCAAAACCGCCGCGGCGAGCACCGCCACACCGGCCGACCAGGCCATGCGGCGGTATCCCGATCGCCAGAGTTCCCTGCACAGCAATGCACTCGGCAAACCCATCGGAGCGAGGATCACCAGCGCGACCACCGATTCCACCAGAAGGTGCAGGTAGGGGCTGGGATGTCCCAGACGATCAATCCATGGGACCACGGAGATCAGAAAATCGGTCCGTTCGACGATGGGCAGCCACAACAATGCCAGCACCCAGAATCCGGCGATCATGGTGGAGTCCCGTCTGCCCACGCCCTGCAGATACGAGAACCAGGTGTACTGCGAAAGACCCTTCATCTATGTCCGCCCCAGTACATGCGCCTCCGGGTGTGGCGCCAGCCCATCGTTTCCGCGAACGTTACACAAAAATGGAAAGCTGTTTCTTTCATGCCCGGTTGGCGATCCCCTGTTAGACTGCCTTATGTAGCTGTCTGTAAGTCAGCGTCCATGTAATGCCTGCAGACGATCACAAGTCCAGCTCACGCAATAGCTCTTGTACAGCAATACCGTGATGGCCAGAATCACTCTTCAGAATGCCGGACAGAGCCTTGCCCGATTTGGATTGTGCCATGGAATCGCCTCAGGGTTGGTCCCCACATTCCTGCGTCGTAATTCGCACATGAGAAACTCGTTGGCGTGTCGGTCCGGAACTCATCCGGCGAAGCGCGATGAACAGGGCGTTACCGCTGCCATCGCGTAAGATTTTCCAGTCATGGAAGCCTCGTCCCGCACGAAGGGCAGGCGAACCGGTTACGGCCTTTCCATTACTTCATCAAAATAACAGTCTACTTAGTCGATCCTGAAAAACCCGAAATACAATGATAACTATCTGAATATAATGGATTATATTATCTGAATACATGGAATCGAATTGCCGGATCCGGTATCATTCACGAACCATTTCCTGCAATTTCAGCACGCAAAATGCGCCCCAGACAG
>JAJDTE010000149.1:0-25761 GCA_022827325.1 Gammaproteobacteria bacterium
ATGACCTGCCGGTTCGTCCGCGAAAAGGCGCCGGTGCTCATCGTCGGACCCTGCGGCACCGGAAAGAGCCATATCGCACAGGCCATCGGACACGAGGCCGTCCGCCAGGAATACGACGTTCGCTTCACTACCTCGGTCAGCCTCCTGGGATCACTCTACGCCGCCAGGGCCAACGAAACCCACGCCAGACGGTTCCGGCAATTGGCCAAAATCGACCTGCTGATCATCGACGACTTCGGCCTCAAACCCCTCCAGCCTCCTGCCGACGAGGACTTCCACGACCTCATCGCCGAACGGTACGAGCGGGCGGCCACCATCATCACCTCCAACCTGCACTTCACCGAGTGGGGCGACGCCTTCCCCAATAAGCTGCTCGGCGCGGCCACGCTCGATCGGCTCAGGCACGGGGCCTACCGGATGGTCCTCGACGGCAAGAGCTATCGCAGCCCCAGGGCGACGGAAAGTCCCGGATCAGACGAGAACCCGAACCCGGAACCCGGCCCGCAATGATGACAGCAAGCCGGGACAGCATCCGGGGCCGTCACGCTACCGCGCTTCGCTTGGTCTCCGCAATGCCGCGCGACAAAACAAGTTTGTCGCCCGTCATCACGGACCAACGATGTCTTGCAGTTGAAAAAAGACTGGTCAATAAATGACCTGGAAAAGCGAAAAGCAATTTACGCTGGAATTGACGTACCGACAGGGGTAATATCGACACGACTTTCGAGACCGGAAAACACACAAAAAAGTGGCCTCATTAGGTGATCAGCGAGTGGCCCCATTAGCTGCTCAATGACAACCATGATTGTCTCCCCGGAGACCCCTGAATTCCGGCCCCGGCTGTGCATTTCGGAACATACTCTACGGTCATACACGATCCCCCGAATTTTTCCTTTCTCCTGTACAGGATACGACACCTTGCCGGAGAGTCGTCATCGGAATGACGTCGATACAGTTCAAAGCGAAGATGGAGTGAGCGCATGCCTGTCGCCGATCCGACGAAACACGCCGGCAGCCGTCGCCCCTGGCCGGAAGAGGAGTCGGGCGGCGTTCAAGGCGGTCCCGGCCTGAGCAGACCGGGGTGGTCACTCGGTCGTGGAATTGGTGGCCATGTCGATCACGGACCCCACGATCATGCCCCGAAAGCCTCCCGTTTCACACGGCCTCCATGGGCCGGAACCGGCCGGATTGACCATGGCTGCCATCCCGGCGCTGGATCAACCGGAAGCCCTTGTGTCCCAGGACGCGATCGCCGGAAGCAAACACCTCCTTTCGCACACTTGCACGGTCCGGGCTCGAACCGGATCCGGTGTCCGTGTGAATTCCGCAACCGGACCGCTTCAACACTGCGGCTACGCCTGTCGGCCTTCAATGTCCGGGCAAGATGGCAGCCGCCGTCACCACCGCCCCGTGAACTCGAACCCGAGCATGTTCTCCGGGACTTCCGATCCGCCCTCCCTGCGCGTCGCACGGATCCCGAAGGAAATGCCGGGCGCGGACGCCGACTCCGGCGTCAGCCGCCAGCCCACCGTCCAGTCCCGGGAGCCGTCCCCGAGGCCGAGGTTCAGGTGCGGACTCCCCGTGAAACGGCCCCCGAAGGCCGGAAACCCGTACGCTCCTTCCAGGCTTCAGCGGGTGGCGTCTCCGGTTCCTCCCCCGGCACGGTCCGCCAGCGTCTCCGGCCGGAACAGCGCGTCGAGACCGCCCTCGGCCTGTCCGCCCGTTTCCTGCCGCAGGTTCAGCGACAGGCCCCGACCGCTCGACGGGGCCGGATCGAACGCCACCGACGCCGCGAACCCGCGATCCTCCAGGTCGTCGTCGTCATGGGACACCAGCGTCCGGCCGGATATGTCGAGGGAGAGGCCCCGCTGCGGCTGATGCCATGAAAGACCGCCGCCGGCCTCGATGCCCGCGCCCGTCTCCGCGTCGCCGCCGTCATGCCGCGCGCCGATCTCCAGCCTGGGCACCACTTCCCCGCCCCCGGCCGTGACGATGCGCCAGCTGCCCTCCAGGCCCAGCCTGAGGCGGGTCGCGTCGGAATCCGACGACGCCAGTTGGTCCGTCCCGTCCGAACCCGTCCGCGTCCACAGGGCGTCCGACGTCATCGCCAGGGCCAGGCCGCCGCCGCCCGCCGGGGGCGCGATCAGGTCGCCCCGCGCCCCCGCCGCCAGCATGCTCCAGTCCGTGTCGGCGCGGTAGTCGCCCCCCATTTCCGTCTTCAGCCTCACCTCGCCCGAACCGATGCCCAGAACACCCCATACCTTTATTGCATCAGTAGCCTGCATCGAGGCGTAGGGCAGGAGGGCCGTCAGGCTGGTTTCCACGCTGCCGTCCCCGGCCCGTACCGCGTCGCGGCAGTGTTCCAGGTCGCCGGGGCAGGTCTGGCTTTCGGGCCGGTCCGCGATACCGTCATCCCGGTAGTCCCCCTCGCCGTCGCTCTGCGCCAGCGCAAGGCCCATCAGCCACTTGCCCCTGGCATAGTCCGATCCCAGGAACGCCGTCGTCGCATCCCCATCCAGCGAGAACGTACCCTCCCGGCCGTCGAAGCCGCCCTCGGAAGCACGGCCCCAGAACGCCATCGTTCCGCCCGAACCGTCCCTGCCCCCCGTCAGCGTGAAGCTGCTTCCCTGAAGCGCTTCCTTCAGCGTCATCCCGTGGGATTCCATCTCTTCATGACCCCAGCCGGTACGGTCGGCGTATCCCGCCGGATCGGGGCTGTCGGCCACAGGACCTGAGAAAGAACCCGAAAGGGAACCCAGATTTATAAAGCCTCTAATCCATATACAGGAAAATAATCCATAAACTATTGATTAATATATCTATTTTTTCATGCTGATTAATGAGAGCATTTACCGTCATCATCACGCAATCAGATTTGCCCAAAACTCCAGCAACGCGATCATGCTCATGACATACGTTCGACGGTCGACCTTATGAGAGTTCAAGCCGTGCCAATTCGCTAATCAACCATTTCCGGTAAGCTTCCCGACCCATAGGACGGTCAGGGATGCGAGCATTCACCCCGGGTTCCGTGCGGGGCGGGTTTTGATTTTCTAGGGGCAACTGGTAAAAACCCCTCCGGGTATTGACGATGGCCCCTTCATTCTTGGTTTCCATCAAGACGTTATTCATGCGTCTTTCAAAGGCGCTGCCGCTGGCTCTTCCCTGATACTGATACTGCCGGGCCAGTACTTCGCGGGTAATGCCAAGATCGGCGGCAACCCGGTTTCGTATGTCTCGAATGGAGTGTTCCCTGCCGTCAGCTAGGACCTTCATGGCCGCTTGCGCCAGTATATTTTTGTGGGGGAATTTGACGGTTTCGGACATGTGAAGGAAAGTGCCGGAGGGAAGAATTCCACTATCTCAATTGACCAAAAAGCTAATCGCATGGGGCCTTTCGCAGCTTTATCATCCTTCCCCTTCCACGTCTATCCGGCGTCAACGTATTATGAGGTGCGAAAGGCGGGAAAATTTTTGCACAAAGCCGGGGAACAGGCAATCCCGGAGATGACCCGAAATAACATTACCAAAATTTAACATTTCTACCAAATTGTGGTATAAATCGGTTGTGCTAGGGCATGTCCGGTTGTATTGGGGTATGACCATAGTGCAAATCGTTTTTTGCAAAAACTGGTTTTCGACCATAAATCCTTTCATTTTCACTCTAGAGATACTGATATGAACAAGAAACTCATTGCTGTGGCTGTAGCTGGTATTGTCGCCGCTCCTGCAGCCTACGCTGACATCTCCGCTTACGGGCGAATCAACAATCGCATTGTGATTGCGGACAATGACGATATCAACATGGAAACCTCTGGTTCCCGCTTCGGTTTCAAGGGCTCCGGTGACTTGGGGAATGGAATGTCCGCTTTCGCCCGTTACGAGTTCGGCACCACTACCGACGCCACGGGAAGCGGAAGCGGTTTGAGTAGGCGTCTGGCCTTCGTCGGCATGTCCGGTCCATTCGGTTCTGTCTCATTGGGACAGCAGTGGACCTCCTATTTCCAAAACCTTGGCACCCATGCAAGCCTGAACATTATCAAAGGCCCCGGCCAGATCGGTCCCGGGCGCGCTGGCAACACCATCCAGTACGCTAACAACTTCGGACCTGTATCGCTGAAACTCGACGCCCGCGTGGATGACGCGAATACTGGACATAATGACGATCCTGAGAAAGATACAGCCAGAGGGTGGTCTTCGTACGGTGGCAATGGCTTCGGTGGCGGTGTGACAGTTACTCCGATGGACAATATCACCCTTGCCGCTGCCTTCGATTCCGCTGAGGGCGCGGGCAATCACGAAGACATTGACAACTTAGGAGTTGCGGCTATCTTTGGTTTCGGTGGCCTCACCCTTACGGTGGCCCACGAACAGCAGGACGTGGGAGACGATGAGAGCACCGATAACACCCTGCTCTGGCTGGGCGCAGGGGTAACCGACCAGCTTAGCCTGACCGTTGGATATGGCACTTCCGAAACAGAAGATGCCAGTGGAACCTCTGAAACGGACCAGTTGGCGCTGATCGGCGTCCTCAACATGGGTGGTGGCCTCAAGCTGTGGGGTCAATTCCACAATCAAGACGACGGTGCCTCAGATGCAGACACCATCGCTCTTGGAGTGCGGTTGGACTTCTAAGCCTAGTCTGGCACCAAAAAACCGGGGCTCTGCCCCGGTTTTTTTTTGCCTATCCCCAAGCCACTCGAAAATGCCGAAAGAGACCCGGCCACAATTCCGACACCCGATCAATGGGCATACTGCAATTCCGAATCCAGTATTCCTTCCGTACGCAAAATCCCGAAGGCCGGGGAAAGATACCGTTCGTAGTTCCGCCATCGCTCTCTCGAGCTGGTGTAGATTCCCTGCCGAACCTGCCAGACACTAGCTGTTCTGACCGCTGTATCTGAACGTCCCCAATCAAGACAAGCTTGGTCCCAGTTGAGACCTGCACCTCTGATCAATTCACGTATCTGATATTCCTTGTCCGCGATTAAAGCTTCGTACTGCACTTTGTGGATCACTCCCGGAAATATCCGGTGCCAATGCTGCATCAGACGGTGGAATCGGACGTAGAAGCGCGCAAGAACCTGGAGATCATACACGTAGTTGATATCAGAACCGAACCACTGGAAATAGTTCGAAAGAATGACGTCCAACGGATGACGATGGCAATGGATGATCGAGGAATTCGGAAACAGCGCCCTGATCAGCCAGATATGGACAAAATTGAACGGCATCTTGTCGGTGAAATGGGCCGTGTCCAGATCGTGCAACCGAGTTACCCAGTTCAGATATTCCCGTGTTTCGTTATCAAGGTCAGCCTTGTCAAGACGGAGAAAGTCACCAGGATACACACGCATCTCACCATATTCCTTCTCCAGCCGGGAAATGGCCCGCTCGACGCAGGGAAGCTCGCCACGTCCCGTGACGTCCGGATGGCGTGAAATAATCTGCTCAACCAAGGTGGTTCCACTGCGTGACACACCCAACACGAATATGGGTCTTGCACTCCCGCTGACCACATCGGCCGTCACTGACGGCGGCCTGTCAAAAGTCTCCGCGATGCGCTCGATATGCCCAAAATACCGGTCAAAATCAAAGCCGCTGCGGGCGATTTCCTCCGACTTGATCCGGTTGCCAATCTCATAGGTCTCGAATGCCCGGTCATAGAGGCCACAGTCGTCGTAGACCTTACCTAGGGCGAATGCAAGCCTGCAGCGTGCATCATCATTCAACTCATCCCGCTCCCACAGTGCCTGTAGTGACTGTACATCCGGATCATCTAGGGAAGTGAATTTACGCATGCTCGTGAGGTTGCGATACGCCTCAACATCAGTCACATTCAGTGAAATTGCTGCCCGGTAGTTCTCCTCAGCATGCTCCCTTTCTCCAAGTGCAGCATAAGTCAGGCCGATATGGTTGCGGTACTCCGGGTTTTCCGGATCGAGATCAATAGCCTTCTGATGACAGGCCCTGGATTCGCCGATACTGTTCAACTCGAAATAGATACGCCCAAGAGTGTCCCAAACCCTAGCATCCTCGGGAGTCTTTTCCAGAATCTTCTTTGCAATGTCGATGACCGCGTAATGGTCCTTGTTCCATTCGCAGTACAACATCTCAAGGAACCATACGCCCTTTTCTTCCGGATAACGGCTTTTCAGATCCCGGATCAAACATTCAGCGTGATCAAAACGGCCCAGGTCCAGCAGGATATGTGCGTGAAGCTCCTGCAGTTCACGCGTGATGCTTGGCAGGCCCAACAATAGCTCAAGCGCCTCCAGCGCACCTCCTGGATTGCCGGCAGCCTGTAGCTCTCGGACTAGGTTGGTGAGATTCTGTGTCGTATCCGTATTGCCCGGGTCGCTTAGAAGCGACTTCTGAAAGCAGTCAAACGCCCCTGAAAGATCTCCAGATTCCGCCATCAACGAACCAACTAGGTTCAAAGTCCGGGGATGTGACGATGCCAGAGAGAGGGCTTTTTTGGCTGATGCCATAGCTGCACCGGCATCTCCCAGGTGCTTGTAAGAAAGTCCGAGGTTGACCAACGCATCCACCTGACCAGGGGTAATCCTGAGCGACTTTTCGTACTCGCGAATTGCCTTGGAATGGAGCCCGAGGTGCTGAGCCGCCAGGGCAAGGTTGTACCAAACTGCGGCACTGTTCGGCGCCATCCTTGACACTTTTTCCAACCCGCGACGGGCGCCTGCCGCATCTCCTCTCTGCAGTTTTGTTGCGGCGTCGACGAACAGTTTCTGGGCTTTTTGTGCAGAGGATTTGACGCTCATAGTAGTCGGTGGCTAATCAGTCTGGAAAAGGGTGGGAAATGCACCCGGATTGTAACAGGCCCGGTTCTGATTCAGATGATTCCGGGACAAAGGGAGCGGGCCGCACTCTGAGCGCAAGGGAAAGCAATGTGCCAACTTCAGCATGAAAGCGCGCATCGGCGTGGCCTTCGGCAGCAAGCTGATCCATCAGCTGGTAACCACATCGGGCGCACGGGATTTCACACGGAGGAAGTTCGATCGCCGACTCGGCATCATTGGCCGGCGGTGACATATTAGAACTGTGTTACCACGGGAAGGGTTGTCCAGGGAGGAGGACTGGCTCAAAGAGGACATCACCAAGCTGCAGGCCAATGCAACGAGTGAAGATACGCGATGGTGTGGAATCTGGAAACTCGTGACAGGGTATTTCTGGGTTTCAGAAACCCGATGGCCTGTTGCGGCAGGAAATGAACGGGCCACAGAGTTGACTTCTGCGTCGCCTGGGAAGGCGTTGGCTTGCAGACCAAGGTACAAGGCCTAGAGTCGGAGAATATCTGAATACGCCAACACGCAAGGGCCGAAAGAGAACATTTTGCGGGAATGTCAGTCAGCCACCTGACCGCTATGAAAAATATTCCCGGAGTTGGATCGTTGATTCCACTCCGTGGCACCCGAGAAATTCTACAGCTGAAAAATCCGTAATCGCTTCGGATTCAATAAGCGGAACCCGTCTGCGAATCGCTGATTCCCTGTGTGCTGGATGTGCACTGGAGATCCCGCCAGCGGCAATTTTTCGCTCCATTTCTACTTTGGATTTAAGATAATAGTGATTCAATTGCAGAGACTCATTCGTAACGAATTCAGAATTTTTTTCTCGATCCTTTAACGAAGCTGTCTGACCAAGCATATTGGCAGTATGGTTTCCCATATCAACGGTCTTGAATCTGTGAGCGCTCACTTGGGTTACCGTGCACGGATCAACAATACATTTGAACTTCAATAGGCCGGTTTCAGGACCTTGGTTACGTGCCCTTTCGAGATAAGCAAATGGCACAGCCGCTTCAGGTTTGTCGAAATGGCCACCATGACCAAACATCGCCCATGGCAAGGAAATATTTGTGAATCCCGAAACCGTCTCGAGTGCCTCTGAAATTGTCCGATGATTTTTTGGTACGATGAATTCGTCGATATCGATGAAAGCCATCCATCGATATCTGTGCCCGAAAGTACAAATTGCGTGGCAATATGCGAGAGACTGCCGACTCAGAAGTTTGTTCAATCCTGTAGTTTTGGCCTTGATCTCCCATGGCACTACAGTTGTGGAAATCCCTGGAAATGATTGTGCAATTTTCGCGGTATCATCGGTTGAGGCATTATCGTACAAGATTACCTCACGAACACCTGCCAGCGAATGAAAGGAAAGCCAGTCGCCCAGGTACGACCCTTCATTCTTTGCAATTGCTGCGATTGCCACGCCATTCCGGTCAGGGGACGGGCGTGGCGGTACAATGTTGAATCTCGGCATGCTTCGCTGTTTTCGTGAGCGAAACAAAGGGAATTCTCCGGCATTCCTCTTCGAAAATATTGACATTTCAAGTGGTTATTGGATATTAACTGCACCGGTCAAATTTCTGTTCCAGTAATCGGACTACCCTTTCCTTGAATTTCATGACTTCCGCGCGGCATTTTTCCAACATCAATGGATGTGCAATACCCCTATCACGTTCTGACAGCCATCGTCTAGGTGTCGAGTAATGCGGACTTTCAGGATAGGCTGAAAACTTCTTTGAAAATGGAATGCAAACTACTTTCCGCCCCATCAGCAGGGCCCAGTAGACCCCATGATAGCTGTTTGAAATCACCGTTTTTCCGCTGGAAATAAAATCGAGTGCCTCTTCCAGCGTGTCACAGTTATTTGACAATTTCGGCATTGCATCCGGAATTATTATTTTCTGTTTAGGGGTCTTCCCTGCATGATAGTAAAATACGGTGTCATGTACAGGATTCGGCGGCGAGTCGAATTGAGGAGCCAGGCAACTTACGCATGGTGACCACGAATATCTGCTGTCACTGTAGTCTCTGCTGCCCACAACATCACACAACCGGCGTGCCCGGGCATATTTCCACGACAATGGGAGCCCCTGAAGTGTGCCCACACCCCATGCGATGTGCAGTGCATCAGGTGACATTTCCACACCAGCATACTTCGACAGTCCACCGAAAATTCTACCCCCTCCATAGATACCAACGTCATATGAAGACCCGGCTGTTTTGATGTCCCGAACCTCCACGGATTCAGGCCAATCAAACCAGTCATATGGACTGCACCATCGATCACCAATGTTTTTTGTGTTCCTATGGTGCATGAATGTGATTTTCATTGCATACTCAATATTGGGGGTCTGGAATTTGGGGATTTATCAGCCTCCGGTCTGAATTTCCTCGCTGCAGGGATTGTCCGTGAATTTTCGATGAATTGGTCCATGTGAGTTCGTTTGATGGTGCCAGCCGCCCTTTTCAGCGGTTTCCGGTCTCGAGGGTCGGGTGAATATTACCCCTGTTCGAAAGGTGTTCCAACCCAGGGAACCGCCCAGGGACCGGCCCATAGATCGAACGAATGCAGGAATCAGGATCAGGGACCGCCAGGGGCCTACCAAGTGCCCAAAATGTAAGCTGATCCGAGAGCAGTTGGCGGTAGGGTATTCGTAGGCTGCCGCTTAATGTCTGCCTCGCCCGGCAACCGCGATCCCGAAGGGCTGCCCCTGGGTCTGGGCTGTTGGGTCAATGACGGAACCCTACCTGATCGTCACAACGCCCGACACACTGGGTACAATACTCCAGGCGGATCAGGAGAATCGGTCTGCCCAAATGATCGACAAGATTCGGGACAACTTGTTCAAATCAATCAGAAAATCCTACAGTCACCCGGAAACAACCCGCCCAGCCATGTTACAGCACACAGTTACCTCCCTTCGCCATATGCCCCCTGGGATGGTGGTTTTCGCGGCAGCGCCCCAGCCGGCTTCTATCGCAGGCCAAATTTCTGGCCAATTCTTAGGCAACGCCTGAAAGACGAATGAAGGACACCGACCCAGGGACTCATTTCTAGATTTGGAAGCACCACTTGCATGCCGAAATCTCTGTTATTCATTACCGGCACGCGCGCCGATTTCGGCAAGCTTGAGCCTTTGGCGATCGCCGCGCGGGATTCCGGGCATTCGGTCGCCTTCTTCGTTACCGGCATGCATATGCTCGAACGTTACGGGCTGACCAAGCTGGAAGTGCGCCGCATGGAGGGCGTCATGGTGCACGAGTTCCTCAACCAGCACCCACGCGACCCGCAGGAAATCATATTCGCGAAGACCGTGATGGGCTTCTCGGATTTCACAATGGAGCACCGGCCGGATCTGGTGGTGATTCATGGAGATCGCATAGAGGCGCTCGCCTGTGCACTCGTTTGTGCTACCAATTACATCCGTTCAGCACATATCGAGGGCGGTGAGGTGTCCGGTACGATTGACGAAATCTTCCGGCACTGCAATACCAAGCTCGCTGCCCATCACTTTGTTTCTTCGCAAGAGGCCAAACGGCGTGTCATGGCGATGGGGGAGCCCGAGGATCGGATCTGCGTCATCGGTTCGCCTGAAATCGATTTCCACGCGGCGGCGTCAGGGGTGGCGATCGAAGAGGTGATTTCGCATTACGGGATACCATTCCCGGATTTCGGCATTGCCGTGTTCCACCCGGTGACATCCGAAGCCGACAGCATGGGACGGCAGGCAAGTGAACTGTTCGGCGTGCTCGAAGAGAGCGGACGGAATTTCGTGGTGATTGCGCCGAACAACGATCCCGGCTCCGAGGCGATTTTCGAAGTGCTGGGGCAGCTGCCGCGCACGCGGTTCCATCTGCTTCCATCAATGCGCTTTGCGCATTTCTCGGAAATGATGAAGAATGCCGCCTGCATGCTCGGCAACTCCTCTGCGGGGGTGCGTGAGGCGCCGTTCCTTGGCACGCCCTCACTCGATATCGGCACCCGGCAGACAAACCGCGCCAGGGCGCCTTCCCTATTTGGAGCAGAGGCTGTAGAACGTGAGGCGATCCTGCGTTTTCTCAAGGACGAGTGGGGCAAGCGCTATCCACCCCATAACGCCTTTGGCGTAGGCCACGCAGCGGAATGCTTCGTTGAAAAGATCAATGATGCGAATTTCTGGTCTACGGGGCTTCAGAAGACGTTCAAGGACAATGTTTGAAGCCTCGGCACCCGCGCAGCCTACGGTAATTGATCGATTGGTGCGGGCGGTATATGCAACTGCATGGCGCATTATCGCTTCTGCCGCCCCATATCTTCTGCGGCGCCGATTGTCAAAGGGGCGTGAATTGACTGAACGTTGGCGCGAAAAACTAGGCGAAGCCTCGGAGGTACGGCAGGAAGGACAACTGGTTTGGCTTCATGGTGTCGGGTTGGGTGAATCCATGGCCTTGCGGGGGCTGATCCATGCGCTTTCCGCGCAAGCACCGGATTTATGCTTTCTGGTGACTTCGAGCACACGAAACGCTGCGGAAGTTTTCACTCGTAACCTGCCTGCGCGAACCGTTCACCAATTCCTGCCCCTTGATGCCGCGACCTTTCTCGATCGGTTTCTTGATCACTGGCGTCCGAATTTCGTGATCTGGTCGGAGCAGGATATTTGGCCGAATGCCATTTTCGCAGTGGCGGCCCGCGGTATTCCACAGGCCCTGGTGAATGCCCGGATCACCGCTCAAAGCTATTCCAGAAGGAGGTATCTGGCACCCCTCTACCGGACCGCGTTCGGTTGTCTTTCATTGATCGACGCCCAGGATGCAGCCACGGCCGGTCGGCTGGAACGGCTCGGTGTGCGCAAGACCGTGAGCGTATCGGGCTCGCTCAAAACGGCAGGGAGGCCGCTACAGGTCGATGAAGAAGAGCTTGCGGCATTGCGTGGCGCCCTGGACGGGAGGCGTATCTGGGTCGTGGCCTCGTCCCATGCGGGCGATGAGAAAGAGGCGATCGCTGCGATGCGGGAGCTTGATGGTTCGGAGTGGTTGCTCATTCTCGTGCCGCGTGATGTTTCGCGCGCTGAATCCGTTGCACAATCGCTGACATCAGCGGGCCTTGTCTTTGCACGGCGTTCCCGGGGGCAGGTTCCCGGGCGGGATACCCGCGTTTGGTTCGCAGATACCTATGGAGAGATGGGCCTCTGGTACCGGCTCGCGGAAGTAGCGCTGATCGGTGGCGGATTCGATGCGGTCGGCGGGCACAATCCGTGGGAGGCTGTGCAGCTGGGAACGGCGATCCTGCACGGTCCGGACACGATGAACTTTCTGGGTGACTATGCACGACTTGACGCGGCCGGGGCGGCACGCCAAATTGCCTCCGGCGGACTTGCCCAGGCCTTGCGCGAACACAATGAGGTATGCGCGATGACCATGCGTGCCGAGGCCGTGATGGCACAGGACTCCACCCGTGTGGCGGAACTCGCGACACGATTATGTGTCCTGATCGGGAAGCCAAGATGAGTCTGAAAATGAGAATTTTTCTGCTCTTGTGGTCGGGAATATGGACCATGGGGCTGCCACTCATTCTGACCTATCTCTTCAGGCGCGCGCGCAAGGATGCACTCTACCGGGAACATCTGTCCGAGCGGTTCGGTCGCTATCGGGCCCATGCACCGGACTGCATTTGGCTCCATGCGGTGTCGTTGGGTGAGGTTCGATCGGCGGTACCGCTGGCCCATGCGTTCCTGGCCCGTGGGGAAAGGGTGGTTTTCACCACTTTCACGCCCGCCGGACGCCGCGAGGCCGAACGCTGCTTTGAGCAGGAACGTATGTCGGGAACAGTTCATGTCATCTGGGTTCCGTTCGAGACGTCGTGGGCATTCCGCGGATTTTTTCATGCCTTTCGCCCGAAATTCGGACTTGTCATGGAAATCGAGATCTGGCCGCGCATGGTGTTCGCTTCGCGTGCGAAGGGAGTGGCACTCTTCATGTGCAACGCACAATATCCCTCCAGGGCAATCCAGCGCGACAACCGCGGAATGCGATTGCGCCAGGAAGTGATGCGTGGCTTTGCGGGTGCGTTCGTGAAGTCCGAGCTGCATGCGCGCCGCTTTGCAGATGTGGGGGTACGCAATATTGCCGTGACGGGAGAGATGCGCTTTGACCAGCCCGTGCCCCCCACGCTGGTGGCAGCCGGAAAGCGGGTGCGTGAGGAACTGGACCTCAAGGGTCGGACTGTAGTCGCCTTTGTCAGCACCGTCGAGGGAGAGGACGAGATTTACCTTGGTGCGATGAGAATTCTTGCTGCCGGGAAGGATCCCCCGTTCTTCGTCTACGTTCCACGGAAGCCCGAACGTTTCGGAGACGCCGGGGTGCTTCTGGGCGGGGCGGGCTTTGCGACGCTGCGACGCTCGGAATGTCTTCCGCCAAGCCTTGACGGCAGTGTGCATCTCGCTGTGTCCGGGACTCGGCCGGATGTATTCGTTGGTGACAGTCTGGGCGAAATGTATTTCTATATCGCACTTGCCGATATCGTGGTGGTTGGCGGAGGCTTCACGCCCGGGGGGGCGCACAATATTATTGAGCCGCTCGCCCTGCATAAACCGGTCATTACCGGACCCGAAATCGGAACGACCGAATATCCCTTTATGGAGGCCGAAGCGGCAGGCGTGGTACAAAGGGTCGAAGATGCGCAGATGCTTGCCACGGAGATCAGTAGCGGTACGCGGCCGTTGGTTTCCCGGATCGAAGCCTTCTTTACGGAACACGGGGGAGGCGTGGAACGGTTCTTCGAAGTACTGCCGGCGCGATTGGAAAACGCCGGGCGGGGATCATCCCATATCGACTGAAATCTCTCCCCGGAATTGACGTGCCTGCCAAGCCTGGGCGACGAGGGTGTTGGTTGCGCGAGTCCTGGCAAGAAGCGGCGCGATGGGACTGATATCGCCTGCTGCGCTCTCCCCGCGGTCTACAAGTGTGCAAAAGTCGCGCATCGCGGCCAGGAACATGTCGTTGCGCTCGGAGGAATAAGTGGCGACATCACGACTGTTGTGCGTGATCCGGGCCAGGCCGGGCGCCAGGAAATCGATTTCCAGGTGCCTCCTTAGGCCGCGAAGCTGCGCCTTGTGGATGGAGACCGGAGAAAGGTAATCCATCGTCACGGTGCCGACCGGCCCATCCGGTGCGGCGAGATGCAGTGTCGTCGCGAAATCGACGTTGGGAAAATCCGGGTGTCCAAGGCATTGGACACTTTGCAGTTCGAGTCCTGGAAACAGCATCGTGGCCATGTCCACTTCGTGCGAGAGATCCAGCAGGACACCGCCGCCTTCGGGATGTGCGGCGTAGCTTTCGCGAAAGTGCCAGTTCGGCCTCCATTGCCGGACGTCATGTCCGATTTCGAAGGAAAAACTGTAGATGTCACCAAGATCCTCTTCCCCCAGGGCGGCGAGTGCCGGGTGGTAGCGCATCATGAACCCGATCATCGAACGGTCGGCAACCGGTACAGCGGCGCCATAAATCTCCTCGACCTGCCCGGGCGAATATGCCAGCGGCTTTTCGACATAGAAGGGCAGATTCATCTTCCCGCAGAGTGAAATTACCTCAAGGCGAATTTGCGTGGAAGTTGCGACGACCGCAGCTCTCAGATCCCGCCTGAGGGCGAAACTCTCCGCATCGAAATCTCGCCAGGGAATGTGGTCTACCTCGATGTCGAGTGTGCGCAGATTCCTGGCATGGCGTTGTCCGATCGAGCCCGCGCCGATAACCGCGATGCGTGTGCCTACCACGCCGAAAACCCCCCGTCGACATTGATGAGTTGTCCGGTGATGTATCCAGCCTGCTCGCTGCAGAGAAACAGCATTGCATCCGCGATTTCATCGGGCTTTGCCATGCGCCCTGCCATGATCAAGGTACCCACGCGGCGCTGGAATTCATCGGAATGCCCATTGAAGACGGCGCCCGGGGCAATCGTGTTCACTGTCGCCCTGCGCGGCGCCCAATAGCCTGCAAGCCATACTGTCAAGCCGTGGACGCCCGCCTTCGACACGCCATAGGCTGAAAAATTCCGAAATGGCTGCCCATCGTATATCGCGTGATGTGCACCGTTCAGGGCATACATCGAGGCCACGTTTATAAGTGTGCACGGATAGCGCCCAACGATGTCACGATCCATCTGCCGGGCGATCATAAAGGCCCCGGTGAGATTGGTTCTGAGCGTACGTTCGAAGTCGGTCACCGAGGTGTCCGCGAATTCGGGAAAGGGATTGCCTGCCCCCATCAGCATCTCACCTGTAATGGCGGCGTTGTTGAGGACCACGTTCGGCTGCCAGCCATCCGCAATGACCCGTGCGAAGATTTCCGTCACCTGGTCCTCGTCGCTGATATCGAGTGCGTAGAAGCGAAAATTCTCCTTGCCTGCGTGTTCCTCAGTCAACCGTTCGGCCCGTTCTCCCGGAAGGTCGGAAGCAACAACTTGCGCGCCCTGTGCCAGCATTCGGCGGACATAGGTGGAACCGAGCACCCCGCCCGATCCGGTGATGAAGATTGTTCGGCCGGAAAGTTGAAGGTTCATGTTGCGTTCCCGTTCCCGTGGCGTTCGGACAGGAGCATCTCGACGAGCCGGAAGTCAAAGGGGGTGTCAATGTCGATACAGCGTTCGGGCGGCATTTCGAAGGGAATCACGCGTCCGTCGTAAATTGATTCTGCCTGACGCAGGTAGACGGGGTCGAGCACATAGGTTGAGGCGGCATGCTCCCAGACCTTCGGGGCCGCCTGGCGCGCCCAAATTCCGCCGGGCAAAGGCTTTGAGACATGCAGGGCGCCCGTCTCGTCAGGTTCTACGAGATTGAAGTACGGATTCTTGCGGGCTTCGCAGACGCTCATCACCATGTCCGGACGTTCGGACAGGAACAGTGCCAGCGCACCCTCGATATCTTCGGGAAGGCGGAGTGGCGAGGTACAGTCAAGATCGACGAAAGTGCCCACCGATTGGTCGAGCCTTGCCTCCGAGATTTCGAGCGCATGCTGCCAGACTTTCCATTTGGGTGTTGTATCCGTCGCCAGATGCGGTGGTCGCAGTCCGATATCAAGCGTAACGCGCGCACGTGTGTGTTCGTAAATTGCTTCGTCGTCGGTGGACACTACAACAGCGTCGATGCGGGAGGAAGAAAGTAACTGATCAAGGGACCAGTCGATCAGTGGCTTCCCCAGCAGGAGTCGGAAATTCTTTCCGGGAACGCCTCTGGAGCCTTTTCGCGCCCCGATATGTCCTAGGATCATTGCGGTTGTTTCATGACTATGGCGACAACCAGAGCAGTATAGCAATTGAAGATTTGCTGATGGACCAGCTGGGGCATCCCCATTGACCAGATCGAGCGTCTGTCCTTGCGAACAAACAATCCGAAATCCATACGACCTGTTCCTTCCGTCCCGTTCCGGGCATGATGATGGAAACCGGTCCGTTCCGGCGATGCCGCAGACATGGAAGGTAATTCCTTTGGAGAACAGGTCAGCGCCGGAATCACATGAACTTGGCCGGAACTTTGCTCACAAGAGTACCCGGCCTGGATTATTGTGCCAACCAAATACTGTCCTCAAGGATAACATGACCGGGGTGTGATGGAGCTTCCTCCACCGTCCTCCGCATGTCCCAAAAGTCGTGCGAAGAGTCGGACTATTCGGGGCCATGAAACCTATGGTCTTATAAGTTCGTAGGGGTTGCCACTACCATCAGGGCGCGACCGGAACCAGCGGAACGTCCAGAGATACTGCTCCGGCGCCCTGCGGATCAGGTTTTCCATGGCCGCGCAGATGGCGGCGGCATCCGCCTCGGGGTCGTCGCCGCGGACACCATCCAGCGGCGGGCCGAAGGTGCATACATACCGGCCCGTCCCCGGATCCAGCCGGGTCGCGCACACGGTGACCGCGGCACCGGATGCGCGGGCAATGCGCCCCGGCGTGGTGACCATGGCCCGGGACACCCCGAAAAACGGCACGTAGACGACTTCCGCTCCCCGCCGTCCGCCGAAGTCCTCGTCCGGCACCAGTATGCACTGCCGGCCGTCCTGCAGCCCCTTGAGCAGCGGCCGCATGCCGGCATCGCGCACGATCAGGTCGAGGTCCGACAGGCGGCATCGGCCCCTTGCCACCGCCCAGGTCAGCAGGTCGTTGTCCAGCGGTTTCATCATCGACACCGATGGACCCGCCAGCGTCATCAGCAGGCCGGTGATCTCCAGGGTCGTCAGGTGCCAGGTCACGGCCAGCACCTTGCCCGAGGCCACACGGTCCCGGTGTTCGGCAAACCCTTCCAGGTCCACCAGTTCCAGGAGGCGGCGCCTGCTGCACCACAGCGTCACCCCCAGGTCGACGATGCCGCGGCCATGGGCGCGGAAATGCGCCTTGAGCAGTCTTTGCCGCTCCGCCCCCGAAAGCTCGGGAAAACACAGCGCCAGGTTCACCGCGGCAATCTGCCGGCGTTTCTTGTTGCCGTGACGGAAAAGGTCGCCGACCAGGGCGCCCAGCACCATCACCCAGCGCCGCGGCAGGTGGCCCAAAATTCTCAGGGCGCCCAGCAGCAGCCAGGTTCCCCAGTACCGGGGCCGCAGGAAAGACCGGTGGAATTCCGCCGGGTTCCTGGTCCGGCCCGGCTCAGCCATGGCTGCCGGCCGCGGGGACCGGGAGGAATTGCCGGTAGGACGCGTCCCTGGCCGCCAGCCACTCAAGGTCCCTGACGCGATCGATATCCCGCAGTTCCGGGAGCCGGTAAAGCCGGCGCCCCTGCATCCGAATCATTTCCAAGACCAGGAACAGTAAATTACCCTCGGGACAGACCAGTGTCGAGACAGAGTGGCACAACTTCGAGAAAACATCTGTCCGGCCACCGCCAGCCGGCTGATGGCACCCAAGGTGGCGCTGGCTGGTTCAAGGGCAATCTCGGTAGTCGACATGGAGTGTACTGGGGCCCAATAACGTGGACACCATCCGGTGCAAGGAATCTTCGCACTTACGGTGGATCAGTCTTTCCATTTGTCCGCTGATATGGATCTGACACTAGTTCCCGGACAGAATGGATTGCCATCCCTTTCCCAAAAGTCCAGAAAACGGTTCATTGAGGGCGTACCTGGGGAAACCCAGGTAACCACTGTATAACTCGTGTCGATAACACAGCTATGCCAAGTCGCTCCATTTCAGTTGCGTGTTCCTCGTGACCCGGCGGGTCAATTTCTTGCCAACGACCTTGTCGAAGTCGTAGGCCGCGATCTCGCCCGAGCCGGGACGTCGCGTCCAGATGTCTGCTTCACCGATCACATGCCCCTCGGGCAGGTCTGCATCGGCAACGACCGAGCCGCGGGCAAAGCGATAGACAGCTTCTTCCGGCTCTGAGCGCATCTTGGGGTTGTTTGCGGCAATCCAGATCTCCTTTGAGCGATCAATGAGGAACCGGAGCTCTGACGTATCCATCGCACAGGAGATGTCCGGACCCTTGCGATAACGCGTGTCGGTGTAGTGCCGTTCCAGGATGCAGGCGCCCAGCGCCACACTCGCGAGCGCCATTTCCGGCCCGATGGAGTGATCGGAAAATCCGACGACCGCGTTGGGATACGCCTCGCGTAATTCTGTCACGCCCCGGAGCGAGACAATCTCGGCGGGACTAGGGTAAAGATTTGTGCATTCAAGCAGGGCATAAGGCACATCCGCGCGCTCAAGGATGTCGACACTGGCGTGTATTGACTTGACGGTCTGCATCCCAGTCGACATGATGACAGGCTTTCCCTTTCTCGCGATGTGACGAATCAACGGCAGGTTGTCGGACTCGCCAGAACCAATCTTGTAAGCGGGTACGTCGAGTTCGTCCAGGAAATCTGCCGCTGCACGAGAGAATGGAGTGGAAATCCAGATCATTCCAAGATCTTCGGTATAGCGCTTCAGCTCTGCTTCATCCTCGCGGCTCAGCGCGCATTGTTCCATCAGATCCCAGATTGAGATGTCCGCATTCGGCGGAAATATTCCCTTGGCCTCCTCGGTCATCTCGTCTTCGATGATGTGGGTCTGATGCTTGATCATTTCGCAGCCTGCCGTCGCAGCCTGCCAAACCATCTTCTTGGCTACCGGGAGACTTCCCCCATGGTTGATGCCGATCTCGGCAATCACCAGAGGAGGATGCTCGATACCGATCCGGCGAGTGGCAATTTTCATAGTCCGTTCAACCTGTTTCTCGATCCGCCTTGCTGTCATATTTGATGAATATTTTCCAGAGTGGAATTATATTCCCCCATCTCCAGACAAGGAACTTTGACCATGCCATCCGGGACTTGCGGGAGCCCCGGAGTCATCACCAAATTATTCGCAGTTGGAACTGCCGGGCGAAAATCCTTCTTTGGGATTGGGAAAATTCCTTCTTGAACCAGCCGATCCGATAAAATCATGTGCCATGAGCATTGGTGTACAGCTGATGCCACAGAAAGAATCAAATTCTACCGTATAGGCAAGATATTCGTTAACAGTACAGCCCCTCGCTTACTGGAAACAGCCGCTCAATGGTATATCCCCTAACGGCATTCCATGAAATTTCCAACCAGGAACCAGACAACTGGCAACTTACAACATGATTGAAGACGCTGATTTGGTCTATCCCCCGGATAATGCCTCTATAATAGGTATCGGTCTGAAAGAGTACCAACGCAGCCTGATTCGCGGTCTTTCAGGGGGGCGTTCCGTCTTGTTCAAGTCCGCGCCGTGGATTGCGGCACGATCAAGCCCAATACGGTCAGAATTGCTAGAAACCGCCATTTATTCAGCAATCAAGCAACCGAAAAGCGATTTGGTCCGTTCGGTCAAACGAAGCTTTCTGAAGGGTCAGTACAACTGGTGCTATCGCCGCTTTTCTCAACAAACACCACTCATCGTGGCTTGCTGGAATGGAACGAAAGGGTACCGTCTTTTGGCAATGGAAGCCGCTCGGGCGCTGGGACATGCGACGCTCTATCTTGAGCTGGCGCCCTTACCTGGGCGAATCACCGTAGATCTCCTGGGAATCAACTATAACAGTAGCCTACCGCATCGAGCAGATTTCTATCTCACCTGGTTGGACAATCAGGGGGGAGTTGATTCTTCGGCATGGCGACAGCTCCGGGTCGGATTGAAGCCTCGCACAGCTTCTCAGCGTACCGATGTAGGACAGCAGCCGGCTTCAGAGAATTTGGCCGGGGACCAATATGTTTTCTGTCCACTCCAGGTGCCGGGCGACAGCCAGGTTACCATTTTCGGCGACTGGGTCCCATCAGTCGAGGCACTGATCGGATATTTTGCACAAGTCAGCACCACATTACCCCACGGTTATCACCTGCGCATCAAGGAGCATCCGAGCGCAAAGGTCTCCTTTGCCAGGCAACTGGCCTCAGTCGCAGGAAATCGTATCCGGGTAGACAATGAAACCAACACGCTGGAACAGGTTGCACATGCAAAGGCTGTGGTCACTATCAATTCGTCTGTCGGATTTGAAAGCCTCTTCTTCGATAAGCCCGTAATCGTCCTCGGTCATGCGTTTTATGGGATAGAAGGAGTGGCGGTGAAGGCCAAGTCCCTTGATCATTTGTCCGTTCTGCTTTCTGCACCCGATTCACTTGGCTTCGATGAGAAAATTCGCAACGCCTTCATGACCTATGTTACAGCTGTCCATTTTCCAGATGAGGCTTCGGTCTTGGCGGGCCGAATCACACTTACCGATATCATCGCGCGTGATAGGGCACGGGACGATGTCTTGCAAGAACTTTAGATCGATGTTGTAGTGCGTTGTGGAAAACAAACATTCCTTGGCGGGTCAACTCCGCCCTGCAGCTGACTTTTCAATGGATGCTGTCGAAAAGGATAATGTTGGCAAACCTAACTGATTCATGAAACGAAAATGATAATGTTGGGTAACAGGCAAGCATCTAGCCGGTGGAGTTGCCGGCTGTTTCCTTACAGGACCTTCAGTGATGGGATTTGTATAGCCTTTTTCATTTAATTCTGAACTTCTCAAAGTAGTCATATCCCCAATCTAAAATTTTATTGATCCATAAAACTGAACCCGGCTTCGGAATGAAATAGTGGTAAGTCATTCCAACTGTAAATGGCGTTGAATTAAATTCCGGCTTGGCGCGCCTGCGCTGCAACGCTGGCAATCATTTCTATCGCCTTGTATCTCTTGTTAGATATGTGACAAGAGTCGTGTTTAAAAAAAGGGTAGGAGTGGTAGGTCAATGCGCACAGGCCCAATTTCTCGGACCATTTCTGCAAGTTTTTGTTTTCTGAAATTAAGAAGTGGTTCGAAGTCTGGGCTATGACTTGGTTGAGGGCTACCTGTCGTTTCTTTCTGAGTAAAGGTAATGCATCGTCGCCATAGATCCAACGGTTTGGAGGAAGAGTGCACGAATTATTCGTAAACCAATATGTATTCTTGAGGCATAATTCCAGGACCCTGGCAAGTGAAAATCTCGGCGGCCACTCTAGGCAGTTTACTTCATTGGTTCCTACCTCCATGTTCCAACCATGAACTGGGTGGAATGTATATGGCTTAAAAATATAACTAATTCCAGGTGCAGTTGGCTTGGGATGTCTACCTATCAGTTGTTGGACTACGGAAAAGGCGTACGAGTTACTGTTGTTTACTTCCCTAAATAAGCCAAGCGGTCTGTAAAAATTTTCCTTGCACTCGTTGTTCCGACGAACCATCTCTTCGATGGTTTCTTTTACTCCATCGAAGGGCTGCATCACCGTGCCGATTTGCTGCACATAGGTAGGCTTATTTTTGCAATCCATATCTCCTGTGTGGACGACTGCATATAGCCAAGTTTCCTCCCCCCGCACATTTGGTTCGAGAGCATCGTCTTTACAGTAACTTGAACAGCTACTAATGTTGGAGCCGATATTGCTTTTTGGCGATCCGCTATAAATATCTTTACATTTCTCTGGCCCAGCACGGGTTGTGATGGCTGAACCAGTCACCAAGTCACGAACAACAACATAGGCATGCAAAGGCCTGTACTTCCCTCCGTCTATGGTTGGAACATAATGATCATCGTCAATTCTAGTATAGCCGATGCTGATTTTTACGCCCTCAACAATGACCTCTTGGTTCGGTCTTTCTCCTGAGCGCATCAGAAAAAGTGAAACCACCATTATTAGTACCAAGACAGGCAACATCCATTTCATGAATTGTCTCGGCTTCATTGTTGATTTCTCTCAACTGCAGTAGTTCACCCTGATATCCCAGGAAAATTGAACCGATTTTTGTGCCCAGATTGATTGGAAATTGCGAATTACTCCTCTCTCTCAGCCCCGAAGACACCGAAAACGACCTGCCCTGAATTGCCGCCCGCAGCCGCCCGCCGGCCGTTGACCACACCCGCCGCCTCCTCGGCGTTCGGACCGTAAAAATCCCCGATCATGGCGCCGGAGAATCCCCGGGTGCTCGTTGCATTCGGATTGTCCGGGTCGGTGTCCCGACCAGCCCATGACGCGACAAAGCGCCCCCCGGAAATATCGCCGTCGGAAATGGCAATCGAGGCCGTGGTCGGCAATTCTGTCCAGCCATCCCCGTCTTCCGGTGTGGCCTGCATCCAGAGGCCGGTCACTTCTCCGGTGACCGTAAGGGCGCCCAGATCCGCTTCCAGACTGAGAGGGCCCCACAGGCCTGTCCGGTTATAGCGGTAGTTCGGCCTGTTGACATCATTCACAATACGGATACTGAATTGCCCGGAATAGCCGGCCGTTCCTGCCGGAAGGTCTTCCGGGTCGGTCCTGACACCGTATACCAGATAGCCGTCGTACACAGGGTCGTCAGCATGATGACCAAGGGACCTGTCGTCTGCCTGATCCGGGTGGAATGTTCCAAACTCATACCCCCAGTAGGCCAGTTTGTAGTAGTCCCGGTTCAACACATGCGGTTCCGTGGTGCTGAGAGGGTCCTGTGTAATCTGGTATCCGTCATAGGGACGGCTGCCATTGCCGCCTTTCGTGATGAAAAGCGCATTGTCCGGCCAAGCCAAGTCGTTGTCCCGGAACTTGTCTTCCGGAAAATTCACCACATGCTGCCGCCCGTTCACGATGAAGACCGCCGTCGCTCCGCCATCAGCGTTTTCCGTGATCGAGGCCACATAGGCCGAACTGCTCCCGGGGATCGTCCTGCCGCCCGAACCTCCTTCCGGCCCCCAGTACCGCTCGATCGATGAACTCAGGGTCCTGAACGGCGTTCCCCGCATGCTGTCCACGGTGTCCGCGGCACTGTCGGCGTGTGTAGGCGCAACGTATCCGTCGCTGGTTCCGGACAGCTGCGGGTCAGGGTCCGGGACCAGTCCGATCTTCGCGGAGTCCACGAACTGCGTGGTCAGGAGGTAAGACTGTCCTGGAATCCCTCCCGACAGCCGCACGATGACGTAATTGCCCTTCTGCAGGATGCTGCGGTCAATGACCACCACCCAGCTGCCCGCCGTGCCCGGTATTTCGTCTCCGTCCGCGTCGTAGACCTGAATGAACGGATTGGCCTCCCCGGACGCGGTGACCGTGAGGGCGCCTTCCTCTTCGATGCCAACCCTGAAATGGTCCACGTCGGTGGCCGAGTCGATTCTTCCCGTGGTGGGAGAACCGGGCATGATGGTCGTGGCGTCGGCCGGCGTGTCCGGGTGGTCATTGTTGCCGGAATCCCCGCCAGTGTTGCCCGTGCCGGGCATTCCGCCTGACCCGGAACCTCCGCCCCCACCACAGGCGGCCAGGGTCAGGCTGAGGAACACGGCGGCAAGCATCGACCGGATTTTTTCCGTTCCGGCGGAAGAACGGGTTGCGGGAGGTTTCTGTTTCATCGTTCTCTTCCTCTCATTGGTTCCGATAAATCGGTTTAATGGAAGATATGCGCCAGGGTGGTTGGTGTCAATACTCCCGGTGGCACGCACGGAGGCGCAGGAAGCATGTGAAACAGGTTCTCCATCAGGGTGGCCGGACGTTCCGGGAGCTGACCGGAACCGCTCATTGATTCCGTTCAACCGATTTCCCGGAGTCAGACCATCTTCAGGGGCTGGATGTTCTCCGGCATCCGGGGCCACATCTTCCAAGGGTTCAACAGGAATCCCACAGATATCCGGATCATCATCGGCTGCCCACCGTCTTTCTCCAAACTGCCCATGCCGAAGCCGCGCCACCGGGCCCCTGCGCGCCGATTCCCCGCGGGTGTACCGGGCGGGCATCTCCGGGGATTTCCAGCGGCCCGCCTGCTGGAGTTCCACCAGACTCGCCCCGGCCCGCGCGAGGCTGATCGCCGAGCCCACCCGCAGCGAATGGCCGGAAATCCTTTCATTGCCTCGCCCGCAACGGCGAATCACGATGGAACGGACGGAGCGACAGGAAAGCCGGCCTCCCACGGCCCCGCCCTTCCTGACTGAACGGAACACCGCGCATCCGGGACCGTTTCCATCGATCCCGGCCGCCGCCATCCAGGCGTCCAGCACCTCCACGGTGCGGCGCCCCAGATAACAGGTGGCGCCCATGCCTTCCTGATCCGTTTTGGAGCGGCGGACATGAAGGATTGCAGAACCGTCCGGGTCGCGCTCGATGTCGCGCACGTCGATGGCGACCATCTCCCCCACTCGGAGAAGCGCATCGGAACCCACGGCGATCAGGGCGGCATCCCGCAATCCCCGTATCGTGCCTTCACCCATGGCCCTGTCCACGACAAGATCGGCCTCCTCCCAGGTGACCCCGGCCACCTGGCCCCGACCCCTTCCAATTGAACTCCTGCGGATGCCGGCCAGAGTTCTTGCCGTCATGGGCCCGGCGGGATTCTCCATGCCAGACATCTTCGCCCTGAACCGGGCGGCCCCGACCACCAGGGACACACTGGAAACGGACAGTCCCCGGTCGTGCAGAACGGCGATCCATTCCGACAGGGCATGGTCATCGGGGACACGCCCATCAAGCCATGCGTCCAGCCGCTCAAGGGCTCCCTGATAGGCCCTGCGGGTGCTGGCGGCAATGGAGGCATGGATCAAGGTGGCGGTAATCGGGCCGATGACGGCGGGCTCTCGATGGAACAGGGTTGCCGTGGAATCAATGGAACAATCACCAATAGCAGGCAGGACTTCGGTCATGGGAATGCGGTCGGGACTCGGGGAGTGGGTCCCGGAAGATAAAGGAGAATCGGCAAGGCTCCGCATGGCCGAAATGCCGGCACGGGGACATACCCTATGTATTTCTAGGAAAATAGGCTGCTGCCACATGCAATCCCGAGCGTAGGGCGCAGGCGTTCGCATTACTGCGCCGCCTGACATTGAACTACCGGGAAATCCGTAATCGAGCAGTGACCACGGTCAATATAACCCCAGGCAGTCAGAACGCATGATATTCTCGGCTCGCCGAGGGCCGGCCCAGGTTGGGCCAGCCCAAGGCATTTTTGTTGCGGATTTGGAACACCCCCGCCGGCATGTCCGTCGGGGGCTTTTTTTCGCCTCAAGCGCAGCGCCTTTCTACCCCTCTACTACGTAGAGGGGTACCTGCCGGCTCTCTCTCCAGCTCCCCGGTCACGGTCACGACCCGCCGGTACGGGCCATTCCGGGACCGTCCCTGACAGCGCAGCCGTCCCACCGCCGTCCCGCACACGGCGTTCTTTCCAGCATCTCCATCAGGCTGCCGATCGCCGGCACGAGGAAAGTCATGGCCGCGAAGGGCCGGATGACCCGAAGGCCGGAGGAAGTGTTTCTCCTCCGGTTCGTGGTCATCCGCGTCTTCCCATCATCCCTTGCCCGGAGGCCCCATGATCCCCTCGATCCAGTCCCTGAAGAATGACACGTTCCTCATGCACGTCACCGGCGACGGTCTGCCCGACGACCGGTTCGCCGTCCAGTTCTTCCAGTCCAAGGCCAACGGCGACATCGTTCCCGTGCACCCGGAAGAATCCCTTGCCAAGGGGAAACCCCGTCCCTCGATCATGACGCTCGAGAAGGTCCGGGCGCTGCGG
>JAJDTE010000176.1:0-21754 GCA_022827325.1 Gammaproteobacteria bacterium
GAATGTCGTCATGGCGCTCGGCCTGGTCCTCGCGGGCATCTACTTCGTGCAGCCGCGCCGGCGCCCGCGGGCGGCGGCCGGTACGCCCTGATACGCGGGGCCCCGGTACCGCAGGGGTACGTCAGCGCAGCGCGTCCAGCCGCGACCTGATCTCGCGCAGCTGCGCGAGTATTTCCTGCTGTTCGCGGTGCAGGGCGTCACGCTCCTCGCTGGCCTCGGATTCGTGCTCCCGCTGCATCGCCGAGACGATGATGCCGATGAACAGGTTGAGGACCGTGAACGTCGTGCACAGGATGAAGGCGATGAAGAACAGCCAGGCATGGGGAAACTCGGTCATGACCGGCCGGACGATGCCCATGGACCAGCTTTCCAGCGTCATGATCTGGAACAGGCTGTAGGCGGAAGCGCCGATGGAGCCGAACCACTCCGGGAATGTCGCGCCATAGAGCCCGGTGGCCATCACCGAGAACACGTAGAACACCAGGCAGAGCAGCATGGTGATGGAGCCCATGCCCGGCAGCGCCGCCACGAGTCCGCCCACCACGCGGCGGAGAGAAGGAATGAAGCTGATCAGGCGCAGGACCCGGAGAATCCGGAGCACCCGGAGGATGGACAGGTTGCCGGTCGCCGGCATCAGCGCGATCGCCACGATCAGGAAGTCGAAGATCCGCCACGGATCCCGCCAGAACCGCCAGCGGTACACCGCGAGGCGCAGCAGCACTTCCACCACGAACACCCCGAGAATGACCCGGTCGATGACCGTCAGCAGGGTTCCGTGGCGCGCCATGATCCCGGCGTCGGTTTCCAGCCCGAGGGTGACGGCGTTGATCATGATCAACACCAGTATGGCGGATTCGAACCGCGGCTGTTCCAGCAGAGCCTTCAGTTTTTTCATGGGTTCAAATTGGGTAGTACCCGGCGTCCATGGCACCGTGCGCCCGGCATCCTGGGACCTGTCCTTGCCGGTGCGGACGGGTGCCTCAGGTCAATCAGGTAAAGGCGTTGAAGGTGATGATGGTGTACGTGTCCCGCACGCCGTCGAGTCCCTGGAGCTCGGAGGCGACGTAACGGCCGATATCCATGCCGGCGTCGAGATAGCACTTTGCCAGCAGGTCGTACTGGCCGGAGATGGAATACACCTCGGAAACACCATCCTGTTCCGCCAGGGCCGCCGCCACGTCATAGGCCCGCCCCAGCTCGCATTTCAGTTGCACGAAGATAGTCTGCATCAGGAGTCCCCCTTGAATTGGCTGCTGAATTCCGCAAGCTGCCGCAGCTTGGCCATCGCCCGCCCGGACTTCATCACATCCCTGGCCCGGTCCACCCCCGCAGCGATGCTGTCCTCGAGATCCGCGGCATACAGGGTCGCCCCGGCATTCAGGGCAACCATCTCGAACGCCGGTCCGGGATCGCCGGAAAGCGCCTCGCCGATCAGGGCCAGGCTGTGTTCCGCATCGCGCACCACGATGGGATCCAGCGGCTGGCGCTGGATGCCGAAGTCTTCCGGCTCGATGCGGTAAGTGGTGATCTCCCCCCGGTGGAACTCCGCCGCCTCCGTCCCCGCGGCCAGCGAGATCTCGTCGGTGCCGTCATCGGAACAGACCACCAGGGTGTGCCTGCTTCCGAGGGCGGCGAACACCTCGGCGACGGGCCGCACCCATTTCTGGTCGAACACGCCCACCAGCTGGTATTCCGCCCCTGCGGGATTGGTCAGCGGCCCCAGCAGGTTGAACACCGTGCGAATGCCGATCTCGCGGCGCGGTCCGATGGCATGGCGGGTAGCGGCATGGTGGGTCGGGGCGAACATGAAGCCGATTCCTACCTCGTCGATGCACCGGCCCACCTGCTCCGGGGTGATATCGATGTTGACCCCCGCCGCCTCCAGGACGTCGGCGCTGCCGGAGTTTCCGGTGGCCGCCCGGTTGCCGTGCTTGGCAACCACCGCGCCGGCCGCGCAGGCCACCAGGGCGCTGGCGGTGGACACGTTGAACAGCCTGGCGCCGTCCCCCCCGGTGCCGACGGTGTCCACGATCCGCTCCGCGCCCGTTTCCACCCTGGCCGCCAGGTCCCGCATGATGGTTGCGGCCCCGACGATCTCCTCCACGGTCTCACCCTTGACCATCAGGGCGGTCAGGAAGGCGCCGATCTGCGAGGGGGTGGCCTCCCCGTGCATGATCAGGCTCATGACATCCTGCATTTCCTGACGCGACAGGTCCTGGCCCGCGGCAAGTTGTCGAATGGAGGTGGGCAGATCCATGGGTTCGGGTGGAATGGAAGAGACTCGAAATTATATGCCGAATGCGGGGGCCGACAGAATCCGGTCCCGGTATGCAAACAGGGCCGGGGTGCCGCCGGTATGCATCAGGACGATCCCGCGGTGGCCGTCCAGCTCCCCGCCCTCGACGAGCGCCAGCGCGTTCGCCACGACCTTCGCCGAATACACCGGATCCATCAGTATCCCTTCCAGGCGGGCCATGTCGGCGACGGCCTGCATGACCCCGTCCGAGGCCTCGCCGTAGCCCGGGGCCAGGGCGGCATCGCTGACCCATACGTCGCGGGCGGACACTGAGGACGCTACCCCCAGCATCTCCTCGATCCTGCGGCAATGCGCCAGGATGCGGCCTGCCTGCAGGCCGGCGTCCCGCCGCACGCAGCATCCGAGCACCGGCAGCGGATGGCCCATGATGCGGAGCCCCGCCAGCAGGCCGGCGTGGGTCAGGCCGCTGCCGGAGCCCACCACCAGGACGTCGGGCCGGATGCCCGCCTCCCCGAACTGCTGCACCAGCTCGGCCGCGGCGGCCACGTAACCGAGCGCCCCCAGGGGCCTGTCCACCGGCGCCAGGGGCACGACATAGGGCTTTTTCCCCTGGCTGCGGAGTGATTGGGCGATTTCCCGGATCGCCCGGTCCGCGCCGAACTCGTCCTCGCCCCGGTCAAGCGCATGCATCCTGGCGCCGAACAGGCGGTCAAGCAGCACGTTGCCCGAATCGTGATAGCCCTCCGGGGGATCCTGCACCCGGTGCTCAAGCTGGATATGGCACTCAAGGCCGAGCCTGGCCGCCGCCGCGGCCAGGGTCCGCATGTAGTTGGACTGCACCGCCCCCGTGCTGAGGACCGTGTCGCAGCCCTTGGCCAGCGCATCGCCGAGATAGAACTCGAGCTGGCGGACCTTGTTGCCGCCCATCGCAAGCCCGGTGCAGTCGTCCCGCTTGAGCCAGAAGCGGTACCCGGGGTGGCGTTCGGACAGGCGGGGCAGATATTCCAGCGGTGTCGGCAGGTGCGCGAGCGCAGCCCTCGGCCAGTCCGCCAGGAGATCCCCCGCCGCGGCAACCGGGGGAGTTGATGTCATGTCTTCAGGTACTTGAGCGGATCCTGGGGCTTGCCGTTGACCCGAATCTCGAAATGCAGCATGGTGCGGTCGGCGCCGCTGTCCCCCATCTCGGCGATCTGCTGTCCCGCCCCGATGCGGTCCCCTTCCGCCACCAGGATGCGGCGGTTGTGCGCGTAGGCGCTGAGATAGGTGTCGGAATGCTTCAGGATGACCAGCCTGCCGTACCCCCTCAGCCCCTCGCCGACATACACCACCTCACCCGCGGCGGTGGCGATGATCGGGGTGCCCGGGGCGGCGGCGATCCGGATGCCGTTGACCCCCTTCTCCCGGGAGTACCGGGCAATGAGGTCGCCCCGGGCAGGCCAGTGCCAGCTGGCCGGGGGCGCCTTCGGCAGCGAGCCCTCCGGGGCCGCTGTCGGTGCCGGCTGCACCGCACCCACGGTCTGTATTTCCGATACCACGGTTTCTTCCTCGTCCGGCAGGGTCCTCACGGTTGCCGCGGCCGTCGATGGCGCAGCAGAGCCCTTGCGGAGGCGCAGCCGCTGGCCCTCCTGCACGTCATAGGGCTTTCCCAGGCCGTTCCATTTCGCGACGTCGATGAAATCGAGTCCGTACCGCCATGAGATCGTGTAGATGCTGTCGCCCGGCCCTACGGTGGTTTCCGCCGGGATCTTGCGGTGGGGCGCCTTGTTGATCACCGGCGCATTGGTGATTTCCGCACAGGCCGCCAGCAGCGCAGCCAGCAGCAGCGGCAACAGGAAACGGTACCAGGTCATTCCGAATCTCTCCATCATCCCAGCAGAAAGTATGCCACCACCGCCAGCCCGACAACCGTCCAGCCGATGACCTCCATCCAGCGCCTCAGGTGGGTTTCGATTTTAGGACCCCCCCACCAGAGCACTACAGCGACGAGGAAGAACTGCCCCGCCCGGCCGATCAGGGAGGCGATGACGAACGGCAGCAGCGCGAGGCCCAGCAGGCCGGAGGCGATGGTGCAGAGCTTGTAGGGCAGCGGCGTCACGCCGGCCAGCAGCACCAGCCAGACGCCGTGGTCGACGAAACGGCGCTGGACTTCCCCGAAGGCCTCTTCCTGGCCGAAAAGGCCGATGATGGCCTGCCCCACCTGCTCGAACAGGAAGTAGCCGATGACATAGCCGAGGACGCCGCCGGCGACGGAGGTCAGGGTGGCCAGCGTGGCCAGCCACCAGGCCCGGCTGCGCCGGGCCAGCACCATGGGCGCGAGCATGAACGCGGTCGGCACCGGAAAGAAGGATGACTCGGCGAAACTCACCAGCGCCAGGTAGCGCTCCGCGTGGGGGTGGCGCGACCAGGCGATCACCCTGTCGTACAGCGGGCCGAAAACATTCAGGCGCCGGAAACCGGGGGGCTTTTCCTCGGCCGGGATCACTTCGCTGCGCCCGCCATCCATCATTCCTGCTGCCCGCGGAGCATGGGGACGAACCGCACCGCTTCGCGCTGCTCCTCCTGGTAGCCGTTGGCGGTGCGCGTGATCACGCGCAGGTACTGGTGGCCGCCGCCCACCGGCAGCACCATCCTGCCCCCGAGGCTCAGCTGGTCCAGCAGTCTCGGCGGCGTCTCGCCGGGCGCTGCGGCCACGAGAATCCGGTCGAAGGGGCTGTTGCTCTCCCAGCCCTCGAAACCGTCCCCGTGGAGAAAACTGACATTGTGGTAGCCGAGCCGCTGCATGCGGTCCCGGGCCTGTTCCAGCAGCGCCCCGATGCGCTCGATGGTGAAAATCCAGCGGCAGAGCTGGGAGAGGATGGCGGTCTGGTAGCCGCAGCCGGTGCCGACCTCCAGCACCTTCTTCGGGGACTCGTCATTTTCCAGCAGCAGTTCCGTCATCCGCGCCACGACCCAGGGCTGGGAGATGGTCTGGTTGTGGCCGATGGGCAGGGCCGTGTCCTCGTAGGCCTTGTGCGCCAGCGCCTCCCCGATGAACAGGTGCCGCGGAGTGGCCTCCATGATGCCGAGGATCCTCTCCGAATCGATGCCATGGCTGCGCAGCCGGTCGATGAGGCGGCGGCGCGTGCGCATGGAGGTCATGCCGACACCCCTGGTGAAGGACGAGTTCAATGCAGGGACACTCCCGACACCCACCGGGTGATTTCCGCCATCCGGCTGTGGCAGGTCATGTCGATGTGCAGCGGCGTGATGGATACCCACCCGTCGGCCACGGCGTCGAAATCGGTACCGGGACCGGCATCGGCCCCGTCGCCGAAAGCCCCGATGGAAAAAAGCCGGGTATCGCCGTCGCTGCCGCACGGGATCACGGGCTGGGACTGGTGCCTGGCGCCGCAGCGGGTGGTGCGGACGCCCCGCAGCTGGTCGGCCGGCAGGTCCGGCACGTTGACGTTGAGGATGTAGTCGCCGGGAAGGGGGTGGTCGGACAGGACCGACACCAGGCCGCGCACGACCCCGGCGGCGGTCTCGTAATGGACGAGATCGTCGCCGTCCAGCGAGACGGCCATGGCCGGCAGCCCCAGAAACCGGCCTTCGATGGCCGCGGCCACCGTGCCCGAGTAAATCACATCGTCCCCCAGGTTGGATCCGGCATTGATGCCGGAAATCACCATGTCCGGCATTTCCGTCAGCGCGCCGTTGAGCGTCAGGTGCACGCAATCTGCCGGCGTGCCGTCCACATGGTAGACCTCGTGCCTGTCATCTGCAACCCGGTGCACCGCGATCGGACGGCGCAGGCTGAGAGAGCTGCTGGTGCAGCTCTGGTCCGTGGTCGGGGCCACCACCACCAGGCTGGCGACATCCTCGAGGCCGCGGATCAGCGCCTGAAGGCCGGGTGACCGGTAGCCGTCGTCATTGCTGAGCAGGATTTTCATGGGCGCTTTATACCGGTATACCCGTGGAAAGTCACATCTTTCCGCATCTTTCCGTATCGGCCCCGAGTCGTCCGGATCAGTCGTTCAGTACCGAGACCAGGAACGCCACCACGCGGTCCCGGATCAGGGGCTGGGCCGCGTCGTTGGGGTGGATCATGTCCGGCTGCATGTACCCGGGATCAAGCGCCAGCTCGCCGATGAAGAACGGCAGCAGCGGGACACCCTTGTCCGCGGACACGTTCTCGAAGACCTGCGCGAACCGCTCCGTATAGATCTTGCCGTAATTGGGCGGAATGCGGATACCGAGCAGCATCGCCCGGATGCCGCGGGATTCCGAAATCTCCACCATGCGGCGGAGATTGTCCTCGATCACCGAGGGGCGGACACCGCGTAGCCCGTCGTTGCCGCCAAGCTCGATCAGGACCCAGTCCGGATCGGTCCGCCCGATGCCGTCCTCGATCCGGGCCAGCCCCCCGGCCGTGGTGTCCCCGCTGATGCTGTCATTGACGATGCGTATGCCGGCGCCCTCCTCGGTGAGCTGGCGGTTGGCCATTTCCACCCAGCCGGCCCCATCAAGTCCATATCCCGAACTCAGGCTGTCGCCGAGCAGCAGGACCGTGGTGGCCATCGCCGGCACCGGAAGGGACAGCACCACAAGGACAACCCAGGCGGACAGCAGCCTGGCGGCCCGGATCTTAATAACGGGGCGCTTCATAGCCGTCTCCTGGGTGTGCACTGGACTCCGCCTGGGGCCGGTATCCTGTTTCCGTCTGGTAGCATCCGATATTTAAAATTCAACCTTGAACCGCATAGTAAGTGATTCACGCTACGGTGGTCCCGACAATGAATCAGCAAGCCAGTCCGATCCGCGCGGAAAACGTCGGCAAAACCGTACCGGTGGCTTCCGGCAGCCTCAGGATTCTGCAGGATATCGACCTCGAGGTGGAGGCTGCGGAAACCCTGGCCATCGTGGGCGCTTCCGGATCGGGCAAGTCCACGCTGCTCGGGCTGCTGGCGGGACTGGACCGGCCCAGTGAAGGACGCATCCGTCTGGCCGGCTATGATATCACCACCCTGGACGAAGACAGCCGTGCATCCATCCGCGCGGGTCGCGTCGGATTCGTGTTCCAGTCATTCCAGCTGCTGGCGAATCTCACGGCCCTGGAAAACGTGAGCCTGCCGCTGGAAATCACCGGTGCGGACGATGCCGGTTCCAGGGCCACGGAAATACTGGAACGGGTGGGTCTCGGCGAGCGCGTCACGCATTATCCGCTCCAGCTGTCCGGCGGCGAGCAGCAACGCGTCGCGATCGCCCGGGCATTCGTCACCCGGCCCGACATCCTGTTCGCCGACGAGCCCACCGGCAACCTGGACACCGAGAACGGACGCCGCGTGGCGGACCTCCTGTTCACCCTCAACGCGGAGCACGGCACCACCCTGGTGCTCGTCACCCATGATGCCGAGCTGGCCGGCCGTTGCGGCCGCTGCGTCAACATGGAAGCCGGGCGGCTGTATCCCTCGTGAACCGGGGACGGCACGGGCCCATCCTGCCGGGCGGACGGACGGTGCGCCGATGAGGCCGTCCCAGGTCCTGGCACTGTCGCCCCGCCTCCTGTGGCGCGAGTGGCGCAGCGGCGAACTGTCCATACTCCTGCTCGCCCTGGTGGTGGCCATCGGCAGCCACACCGCGATCGGCCATTTCGCCGACCGCGTCAGCCGCGGCATGACGATCAATGCCCAGCATGTCATCGGCGGCGACCTGGTGATGTCCAGCAGCCGGCCGTTCGATCCCGCGGTGCGCGAGGAGGCGGCCCGCCTGGACATCGAGACCGCAAGCACCCAGCGGTTCTTCACGGTGGCGGGCACCGGTGAAGACATTCTCCTGGTGTCGGTGAAGTCCGTGGGCGACAGCTACCCCCTGAAGGGAAGCCTCCGGGTGACCCGTGAACTCTACGGCGCCGAGGAGGCGGTGCAAAGCGGCCCCGGGCGCGGCGAGGCCTGGGTGGAGGCCCGGGTGCTCCATGCCCTCGGGATCGAACTCGGACAGGAGATCACCATCGGGGAGTCCGGATTCCGGTTGAGCCGGGTGCTGACCTACGAGCCCGACCGCGGCAACAACTTCTACAGCTTCAATCCCCGGGTGATGATCAACCAGGCCGACCTCGAGGAGACCGGCGTCATCCAGCCCGGCAGCCGCGTTTGGTACCGGGACCTGTTCGCGGGCGACGCGCTGCAGGTATCCCGGTTTCGCGCCTGGCTGGAGCCGCGGCTGAACCCCGGGGAACACATCCGCAATCTCGACGAGGACCGGCCCGCGCTGAGCGAGGCGCTGGAAAAGGCGAAACAGTACACCGGCCTTGCCAGTCTGGTGGCGCTGCTGCTGGCCGCGGTGGCCGTCGCCAACAGCGGCCGCCATTACAGCGAACGCCACTACGACACCAGCGCACTGCTGCGCTGCCTCGGTTGCAGCCAGAACGACATTCTCGGTATCTATGTCCTGCAACTGCTGCTGCTGGCGCTGGCGGGAGGGGTCCTCGGCAACCTGGTGGGCTGGCTCTCCCAGGCCGGGCTGATCATGGTGCTGGGTTCATTGCTGCCCGAGAACATTCCGGGCATTGGTATCGAGCCGGTGCTGTCGGGCATGTTCCTCGGCTTCGTGGTGCTGCTCGGCTTTACCCTGCCCTCCGTCCTCAGGCTGCGCGCGGTGCCCCCCCAGCGGGTGCTCCGGAAGGACCTGACGCCGCTGTCCCTGTCCGCGCGCCTGGTTTACGGGGTGACGCTGACGCTGATCGTGACCCTGATGTGGATCTACACCGGCAACATCGTCCTGACTCTGGGAATGACCGGGGGCAGCGTCGTGGTGATCGCCGTCGCCGCCCTGGGAATCGTCGGCATATTCCACCTGCTGGCCCGATCGCTTCCGCTGATCCCGGTCCAGGTCCGCGCGGGGGTCCGGAACTTCCTGCGCCGGCGCCGGGAGACCGTGGCCCAGACGATGGCCTTCGGCCTGACCATCATGGCCATGCTGGTGGTGCTGATGCTGCGCACGGAACTCATCACCACCTGGCAGGAAACGGTGCCGGAAGACGCGCCCAACCATTTCGTGCTCAACATACAGGTCCATGAAACCGAACCCTGGGCCGAATTCACCGCGCGCCGGGGGATCGATGCCGGCCCCCTGTACCAGGTCGTCCGCGGCCGGCTGATCCGGATCAACGGCACGCCGGTGAGGGACCATGTGAGCAAGGAGGAGCGGGAGGATGAAAGCATCAACCGCGAACTCAACCTCACCTGGTCGGAGGAACTGCCCACGGACAACAGGCTGACGGCGGGCAGGTGGTGGCAGGCCGGGGACCGGGGGCACACGCGCGTATCGGTAGAGGACGAACTGGCCGAGCGCCTGGGGATCGCCATCGGGGATGAACTGACGTTCTTCACCGGCGACCGCAACTGGACGGCCGAGGTCGTCAGCCTGCGCCGCGTGAAATGGGACAATTTCAATCCCAATTTCTACATGGTCTTCAATCCCGGCGCCCTGGACGCCCTGCCCGCCAGCTGGATCGGGAGCTTCTTTCTCGAGCCCGAGCGGAAAAAGCTGCTGGTGGACATGCTGCGGTCCTTTCCCTCCATCACACTGCTTGAGGTCGACGCCGTTCTCAGGCAGGTCAAGACCATCATCGGCCAGGTCATACTGGCGGTGGAGTCCATTCTCCTGTTCGTCCTGGTGGCGGGATTCGTGGTGACCCTCTCGGCGATCCATACCAGCATGAACGAGCGCCTCCAGGAAGGGGCCCTGGTACGGACCCTCGGCGCCGGGCGGGGGCTGCTCCACATCAACCAGTGGAGCGAATTCGCCAGCATGGGCCTGCTCGCCGGCCTCATCGGCGTGCTGGGTGCGGAACTCGTGATCGCGGTGCTCTACTGGCGGATCTTCGAGCTGGAGTACTCGCCGACCTGGTGGGCGTGGGCCCTCGTGCCGCCCCTGTCCGCGCTGCTGATCGGACTCGCGGGCATCTGGAGCAGCCGCCGCATCCTCGCGCAGCCGCCGATCAGGATCCTCAGGGAGGCGGGCGCATGAACGCCCTCAACGACATGGTCGGACGCTTCAACACCTGGCTGGAAAGCTACTGTCCGCCCTTTCCGGAGGAATTGCCCGGCAAGCCGCCGGACACGCTGTTCGGATTCGTTGCCTACTTCACCCGCCCCTTCTGGCCGCTGCTGCTGGCGAGCGCGACCTTTTCCATCGTCATCTCCCTCATTGAAGTCTACCTGTTCTCCTTCGTCGGCAACCTGGTGGACTGGCTGGCGACCTCCGAGAGGGAGAACTTCTGGGACACCTACCGCACCAGGCTGATCGCGATCGGGATCCTGGTGCTGGTCCTGCTGCCCTCGCTCAAGTTCGTCTACGAGGGCATCGTGCACCAGGGGCTCCTCGGCAACTTCGCCATGCGCACCCGCTGGCAGGCCCACCGCTATCTGCTGCGCCAGAGCGTGGACTTCTTCCAGAGTGATTTCGCCGGACGGGTGGCGACGAAGATGATGCAGACCTCCCTGGGGATCCGCGACGCCGTCATCAAGATCACCGAGGTGCTTCTCTACGTCGCGGTCTACTTCACCGGCGCCATGGTGCTTTTCGCCACCAGCGATCTCAGGCTGACCGCGCCCATGCTCCTGTGGCTCACGGGATACATCTTCACGTTGCGCTACTTCATTCCCCGCATGCGTCGCATCTCCATGGAACAGGCGGAAGCCCGCTCCATGGTCACCGGCCGGGTCGTGGACAGCTACACCAACATCACCACCGTGAAGATGTTCTCCCACAGCAATGCCGAGGATGAATACGCCCGCGAGGGCATGACCGAGTTCCTCGACACGGTGTACCAGCAGATGCGCCTGTCCGCCCTGCTCACAGTGGTGCTCAACTGGCTCAACGCGGGCCTGCTGTTCCTCGTGGGCGCCACCTCGATCATGCTCTGGCACCAGGATGCGGTCACCGTGGGCGCCATCGCCTTTGCCATGGGCCTGGTCATGCGCATGCAGGGCATGTCGCAGTGGATCCTGTGGGAAATCGCCGGCCTGTTTGAAAACATCGGCGTCATCCAGGACGGGATCGACGTCATTTCCCGCGACATCGCCATCACCGACCGCAAGGATGCGACCTCCCTGGACATGAACGGCGGACAGGTCCGCTTCCGCAACGTCTGCTTCAACTACGGCAAGGACCTGGATCCGGGCACCGGCAGCGTGATCGCGGATTTTTCCCTGGACATTGAACCCGGCGAGAAGATCGGCCTGGTCGGACGCTCCGGCGCCGGCAAGTCCACCCTGGTCAACCTCCTCCTCCGGTTCTACGATGCCGAGTCGGGTGCCATCGAAATCGACGGACAGGATATCTCTGGCGTCACCCAGGACAGCCTGCGGGCACAGATCGGCATGGTGACCCAGGACACGTCCCTCCTGCACCGGTCCGTGATCGACAACATCCGGTACGGGACGCCGGATGCCGACATGGACGTGGTGGTCGCGGCGGCGAAACAGGCAAGGGCGCATGACTTCATCCTGGGGCTGGAGGACCCGGGCGGGCGCAAGGGCTACGAGGCCCACGTGGGTGAGCGGGGCATCAAGCTGTCCGGCGGACAGCGCCAGCGAATCGCCATTGCCAGGGTTCTTCTGAAAAACGCCCCGATCCTGGTCCTGGACGAAGCCACCAGTGCGCTCGATTCCGAGGTGGAGGCGGCAATCCAGGAGAGCCTGTACACGCTCATGGTCGGCAAGACCGTCGTCGCCATCGCGCACCGGCTCTCCACCATCGCCCAGATGGACCGGCTGGTCGTCATGGACCGGGGCAGTATCATGGAGACGGGCACCCATCAGGAACTGCTCACATGTGGCGGGCTGTACGCCGATCTCTGGAGCCGGCAGTCCGGCGGATTCCTGGCAGGCAACACCATTCCTCCGAAGGACGGACAGATTGCCGGCCCCGGCATCGCTCCGGAAGGGAACCGGCCCGTGCCCGGCGCCTTCCGCGCCTGAGAACCGGATGGCGGCCCGAACGCATCACATCCCCGCCCCGCCTTCCCCCAGATGTCAGGGACTTATGAGCTTGAGACCGCGCCGGGTTGTCCCGGGAGGTCGCCTGGATCGCTCGGTGGACAGGAGGCCGGATGACTGATACCCGGCAATGCCCGGGGGCGATTCACGACAGCCCGACCCGGCAAAGCCGGGCGTCCCCCGAAAAATCCGGACCGGAACCGGCAGCTCTGGGCTAAAGTTTTTTCACCCGATTATCCAGCCGATCAAAGTAAGCGCCACCAAGCACCAGATACAGATCATGGAGAAAATGCCGAGGTGATGGAGTATTTGCTCGAAGGAAGTCATTCGCTTTAGTCGCCCGGAATCATGGCTTGACCACTGGACCAGCCTACCGCGCCTGAAGTGTTGGACCGGCTTCCGTCCAGTATATGCTAAATGGTCACTATCTGCATTCCCGGGAAGGGCTTTCCCGACACTTCCATACATCCTGCAGAAGCCATTTCCTGATCGAGTTTGACTGACTTTCTGCTGCCGGGTTCAAACGGCACAATGCGGCCTGCCATTTCCGCCTCCAGCGTGACGGCGCAACCGCAAAATGGACCTAGATCCGGATTTCTGCCGGAAAGTCTTACCTGGGAATGGTCTGTAAAGCGGCCAATATGCCGGCCATCCGAACGACAATTATAGAGATTTATCGCATAATAACTGTATGATAAAAATGCAATTATTTGTGAAACGAGAATGAGCGGCGAAGCGGCTATAAAACCGGCCATAATGAACACCGTCCAAGACCGGGGAGAAACCATCGGCCTGATGGAGCCGATGCGCGTGGGCGAAGGCTCACGGCTGCGCACCGAGCTCACCGACCTTGCGATCGAACTTGCCGGGCGTGCGGCAGGTTTCCGGCACAGACTGCCAGGCGGAGTGCTGACCGCGCTGGCTGAGTTGGTGCGGACGGTGAACTGCTACTACAGCAACCTGATTGAAGGGCACAATACCCATCCGGTCGATATTGAAAGGGCACTCAGGGACGACTACAGCGCCGACCCGGGAAAAAGAAACCTGCAACTCGAGGCCAGGGCGCATATCACTGTCCAGGGATGGATTGACGAAGGAGGGCTAGCGGGCCGGGCCACGACCTCCGAATGCCTGCAGGAAACCCATCGCCGATTCTGCGCACCGCTGCCGGAGGAACTGCTCCGGGTCGAGTACCCGGACACGGGGGAGCGCATCGAGGTGATCCCCGGCGAGTTCCGGCGGCACGATGCCAAGGTGGGCCGCCACATCCCGGTCAGCCCCGGTGCCGTGTCCCGCTTCATGGCGCGCTTCGAGGCCGCGTACGGCGATCTCGGCCGGACTGACAACATTCTCGCCGCTGCCGCCGCGCATCACCGTCTTGTGTGGATACACCCGTTCATTGACGGTAACGGACGGGTCGCCCGCCTGATGTCCCATGCGATTCTGTCAGAGACGCTGGAAACCGGTGGCATCTGGTCGATCGCACGGGGACTGGCACGCAATGTGGACAACTACAGGAGCCTGCTCGCAGCCTGCGATCTTCCACGCCGCAACGATCTCGACGGGCGCGGCAGCCTGAGTGAGGAAGCGCTGGTTGAATTCACGAAATTCTTCCTCGGAACCTGTATCGACCAGGTGGACTTCATGCAAGGGCTGATGCAACCGGACCGTCTGCGCACGCGCCTGCTGGTTTGGGCCGAAGAGGAAATCAGGGCGTCCGCCCTTCCCCCGAAGTCCGGGCAGGTGCTCGAAGCGGTGCTCTACCGGGGCGAACTGCCGAGGGGAGATGTCGCAAGGCTGCTCGGCGTGAGCGAGCGGTCCGCCCGCCGGATCACATCCGCCCTCATCGCTCGGGGAGCGCTGGCATCGGCAAGCTCCCGCGCTCCACTTCATCTGGCTTTCCCCGCAAGACTGGCTTTGCGCTGGATGCCGGGCCTGTTCCCGGAGAAAGCGCGGTAGTCGCCGGCGTCACGGCCGGCTGAACCATTCCGTCACATGAATTTTCCTCCAACCCTTTTGCCTGGCATATGATTTCGGACGATCGGCAGAACCCCGGACGGGGGCGGCGCGGCACCCGGCGGGGAGAGCGGCGGGAGCTCTCGCAGACCGGCGGAGCCGGCGAAGGCCCACGGCCTGTATGGCCCGGGATGCCCGGAGGGCGTTACCGGCCGCTCCCGGAATCCGAACTGAAGGTGATCCACCAGGGCGTGCTGGCCATTCTCGAGCGCACGGGACTTTCCCATGCCCCCGAAGCGACCGTAGAGCGCGTGGTGGCGGCGGGGGGCAGGCTCGACCGCGGCCGCCTTTGCTTTCCCGAACCCCTGGTCCGGCGCGCACTGGAGGGCTTGCGGCGGAACTTCACCCTCCACGGGCAACGGCCGGAACACGCGCTCCGGCTGTCCGGCAGGCGGGTGCACATGGGCTCGGGCGGTGCGGCCCCATCCGTCCTGGACATGGAAACCCGCCGATACCGGGACGCCACGCTCAGGGACCTGTACGATGCCGCCAGGTTGGTGGATGCGCTGCCAAACGTACATTTTTTCAGCCGCTCCCTGGTGGCCCGGGACATGCCGGACGAGCGCAGCCTGGACCTCAACACCGCCTGGGCCTGCCTCAAGGGCACCGCCAAGCATGTCTGCGTCAGCGCGTCACACCCGGAACATGTCCGCGACATCGCCGCGATGTGCTACCGGCTGGCGGGCTCCCGCGAACACTTCATCGAGCGCCCCTTCCTGTCCCTCAACATCAATCACGTCACACCGCCGCTCCGGTTTGCACAGGACGCGGTAGCGGTGATCGAGGCGGCGGCGCTGCATGGCATTCCGGCCCATGCCAACGTCTTCGGACAGGTCGGCGCCTCCTCCCCGGTGAGCCTGGCGGGGTCGCTGGCGCAAACCGTCGCGGAAACCCTGGCCGGGATGATTGTCGCCTGGCTGGTGAACCCGGACGCCCTGGTGCTGTTCGGCGCCAAGCCCATGATCACCGACCTGCGGACCGGAGCCATGAGCGGCGGCGGCGGGGAACAGGCCATGGTGATGGCGGCCGCGACCCAGATGGCGCAATACTACGATCTGCCCGGCGTATCCATTGCCGGCGCCGCCGACAGCAAGATTGCGGATGCCCAGAGCGGATACGAGAAGTCGCTGTCGGTCGTACTGGCGGCGCAGGCGGGGAGCAATCTCATCACCCAGGCCTGCGGCATGCAGGCCAGCCTGATGGGCTGCGCCCTGGAAAGCTACGTCATCGACAATGACATGCTGGGCGCCATCCTGAGCAGCCTCAGGCAGGTGGAGGTGTCCTCCGAGACCCTGGCGCTGGATGACATCGACCGGGTAGCGACCGGGGCGGGGCATTTCCTCGGCGAGGCCCTGACCATGGCGCGGATGAAGTCGGATTTCCTGTACCCCGCGCTGGCCGACAGGGGCCCCCCGGGGGAGTGGGAGGAAGCCGGCAGTCCGGATATCCGGGACCTGGCCATCCGGCGGACACGGGCGATCCTGCGGGAGCATGTCCCGGATCACACCCGTGCCCAGGGACCCGGGATCGAGACGGATTTCGGCCTGCAGCCACTCTGACGGCGAGTTGCCTATTAGGCCCGTCGCCGCTACAGGTCGACGGGCAGCCCCTTGTTGGGTATCACGTTGCGCAGCTCAAAGCTCGAGTGCAGGTTGGTCACCCCGGGCAGGCGGCTGAGGCGCCCCAGCAGGAATTCCTCGTAGTGTTTCATGTTCCGCGCCACCACCTTGAGCAGGTAGTCTTCCGAACGTCCGGTCACCACGCTGCAGCCGACGACTTCCGGGAATTTCACCACCTGACTTTCGAACTTCTCGAACTGCTCGTTCGTGTGACGCTCCATGGCCACCGCGAGATAGGAAGTCAGGTTGAGACCGAGCACTTCCGGATCCAGCAGCACCGTCGAGCCCGTGATGCACCCCATTTCCTCCAGCCTGCGGACCCGTCGGGCACAGGGTGTGGGCGACAGGTTGATCTTCGCCGCGAGGTCCAGGTTACTGATGCGCGCATCCTGCTGCAGGATGCGGAGGATCTTTCTGTCAGTTGCGTCAAGATTCATGATTTAAAATAGTCTAATTCACCAAATTATTCCTGATTCTATTATATATTCACCTATATACTGCAAATCCATCGCCAAAATAGTGTCAAATACTCAAGAATTCCAGATAAAATGCGAAGCCCTTCGGGAACTGCACCAAGCGCAGCCATGAAATCCTTTGACCATCGAAAATATCCCACCGAACGGTTCGGACCCGACAAGCGCGACCGGCGCTGGCCGGACCGCGCGCTGACCCGGGCCCCGACCTGGTGCAGTGTCGACCTGCGGGACGGGAACCAGGCCCTGATCGATCCCATGAACATCCCGAAGAAGATGCGGTTCTGGGAGCTGCTGCTGCGTTGCGGGTTCAGGGAGATCGAGATCGGCTTCCCCGCCGCCGCCCAGGTGGAATTCGATTTCGCCCGCAAGCTGATCGAGGAGGAACGGATACCGGACGATGTCACGGTCCAGGTGCTGACCCAGGCCAGGGAGCACCTGATCGCGCGGACCTACGAGTCCCTGGAAGGGGTCGGGCGCGCCATCATGCATGTCTACAATTCCACCAGCCGGGTGCAGCGGGAGAAGGCGTTCAGGATGTCCAGGGACGAGATTCGGCAGATTGCCGTGGACGGCGCCACCTGGGTGAAGGAGTACGCGAAGAAATATCCGGGCACGGATTGGACCTTCCAGTATTCGCCGGAAAGCTACTCCCAGACCGAACCCGAATTCTCCATCGAGGTCTGCGAGGCCGTCTGCCGGGTCTGGGAACCGGAGAACGGGCAGAAGGTGATTCTCAACCTGCCGGCCACGGTGGAAGCCACGACGCCGAACATCTTCGCCGACCAGGTGGAGTATTTCTGCGATCGCCTGCCCTCCCGGCAGGAGGTCACCATCAGCCTGCATACCCACAATGACCGCGGCTGCGCGGTGGCGGCGGCGGAACTGGCCACCATGGCCGGCGCGGACCGCATCGAGGGCACCCTCCTCGGCAACGGTGAGCGCACCGGCAACATGGACATCGTCACCATGGCGATGAACCTCTACAGCCAGGGCGTGAATCCGGAACTCGACCTCTCCCGCATGCCGGAGATCGTGCAATGCGTGACCGAATGCAACGGCCTGCCGGTGCATCCGCGCCACCCCTATGCCGGCGAGCTGGTGTTCACCGCGTTTTCCGGCAGCCACCAGGACGCCATCAAGAAGTGTCTCGAGGCGGAAGACGACGGCTTCTGGGACATCGCCTACCTGCCCATCGATCCCCGGGACGTGGACCGCACGTACCAGGATGTGGTGAGAATCAACAGCCAGTCCGGCAAGGGCGGCGTGGCCTATGTCCTGCAGACCAATTACGGCGTGGAATTGCCCCGCTGGCTGCAGATCCGGTTCAGCCAGGATGTGCAGAAGCTGGCCGAGGAACGCGAGCGCGAACTGAATCCGGACGAGATCTGGAACCTGTTCCAGCAGGTCTACATGGGCCATGACCAGCCCTATGCGCTGAAGAAATTCTCCATGACCAAGGAGGAATCCGGCGACTCGGTGACCGCGGAACTTCGCACGCGCGACGGCGAGGTGGAGATCAGCGGCGAGGCCTTCGGCACCCTGGGGGCGTTTGTGGACGCCCTTGAGAAGCGGACGGAGAGCAAGCTCCGCATCCTCAACTATACCGAGCATGCGATGTCCGCAGGCACCAGGGCGGAAGCCATCGCCTACGTGGAAATGGATATCGACGGGCATCAGCAGGTGGGTGTGGCAACCAGCCAGGACACCGTGGGCGCGATGTTCAAGGCCACCCTGGCCGCCTACAACCAGGAGGCGATCCGGACCGGCAAAGACCGTGCCGGCCGAGTGATGTCGGAAGTGGCGTAGCCCGGGCCCGGCGGCGCTACCGGAAGTCCGCCCAGACCGCGCAATGGTCGGGATGCCGCCCCTGGCGCGGCAATTCGCCGAACGAGCCCTGCACCTGCATCGCACCGGCCCCGCCGCCCGCGACCAGGTGGTCGATGAACGCCGGGTACCGGGGATTGCAGCGGGAGGCCACGCCCCGGCTCAGCAGGCGGAGCGGCGCCCCGGGCGGTGACAGCAGGCGCCATGCCCAGTCGCCGGGCAGGCCCAGCCGACGATTGAAATCCCCCAGGATGACGAAGGCCGCGCCCTCCGCCCTGCGCACGTCCGCCCAGGCCCTGAGGCTCCTCATCTGGCCGCGGAGGATCGCGCAGGTTTTCCTGCGGCGGCTCTCCCCGTCCTGCTTCCTGCCCCAGCAGCCGGACGCCAGGTGAACCGACAGCAGGCGAAGTTCGCGCCCGTCCGCCCTCACCGTGATGTCGGTGCCCCAGCGCTGGGACGGGATTCCCATTTCCAGGTCCGCCAGATCATCGTGCCGCCGGTACGAAATCCCCCTGCGGATGGCGAAACCCGTCCCGAGATGTCCGAGGCTCATCGCGGGCCTTTCCCGGCAGGGGCGGGGCGGGTCCACCGCCGGCCGGGAGGACATCTCCACATGCCAGTCCGCCCCGGGGAAGACGCGGCGCGCCGCGGCCGGGTTTTCCACCTCCTGGAAGGCGACGACATCCGCATCGAGTTGAGCGATCCTTTCCCCGAGCGCCCGGTAGTCGGCCCGTTTCCGCCCCAGACAGCCCTCCCCTTCCGTGTCGTCCAGGTGCTCCAGGTTCCAGGCCGCGATGCGGATCTCCCCGGCGAATCCCGCGGGCGCCGCCAGGACGAGGATGACCGGGATCAACAGTGCCGGCAGTCCCAGGCCAATTCCTGAACCGCCCCGCAGGCGGGTGAATCGACCCATGGGCCGGGCCGGACACCGCCTCGGCAAATCAGGCGTGGGGGACATGCTCCTCCCGGAAAGCCGGATTGAATTCCTTCTCCACCTTGGACAGCAGGAAAAATACCTCCTCGATCGAGTTGGTGATCAGGAGGATGTCGATCTCTTCGAGATTTTCCAGTGGCGGATCCATCTCCAGGTACTGGACCCGAAAGTCGCGCATCATCTTGCTGCGGTCCCCGGTCAGTTGTTTCGCGATTTCCCAGGTCGCCTCGTCGTTGGTTTCCATCGCCTCGATCAGGGACAGGAGAACCCCGTCGACGCTTTCGCAGGTGACCTCCTTGAACTGGGCGAGGGCGGACCGGTTGTCGATGCCGGCCAGGGTCTCTCCCAGATCCCCCAGGGCATTCTCCAACCAGCCGAGGAGCTTCTGGCGGCTGCGCATCGCATCGCGGTTCTCGACGCCCTGCACGGGATGCAGCGCCTGCAGGTCGTCCAGGAACCCGCCGACATCGGCGAGCAGCTTCCGGGAGGACTCCCGCAGCGGACCGACGCTCCCGCCTTCACGCACGGCATTGAAATACAGTGACAGACTCTTCATCAGGCGCCTCTGTTCCAGATCGACGAGCACCAGGGAGGTGTCGACGTCCACGGAGGCATGGCCGTGAATGAAACGGGGCCGGGACAACTCGTCGAACTGGTCGGTGGGCCACATCGACTCAAGCATCCCGACCGACCAATCGAGGCCGGCCAGCATGACCGGCACAAGGATTACGCCGGCAAGAACATAGACCAGAGCCAACTGCTGCTCCAGGTCCAGATCGACGGACAGAACCAGCGCCTTGATCAGCGGGATGTCGAAGAGAATCTCGCAATACAGCAACGGGACCAGCACCGCACAGACCAGGATGCTGTAGCCCACCAGGTACATGGCAACCTGCCGCGAGCGGCCCGTGAGGCCCGCCGACAGCAGATAGACGATGACACCTGAACCAAGCACGCTCCCATACATGGCCATGATGGCCTGGTCGGCGGAAAGGATGCCAGCGCCCGCCAGAATGATGCCGAAGACTGCCACCACGCTGGCGGACCGGACGACGCACGTCAGGAAGACGGCGGCCAGAAATGCGGCGGCCAGGGAATTTCCGGACGCCTCCAGCATGTCCCTGAACCAGAGCTGTTCGGCCAGGGGTGCCGCGGCATCCCTGAGCAGTACCAGGCCGATGATGATCATGGCGCCGCCGAGGAACGACGCCGCCAGGTGCCTGTAGCGAGCGGGTTTCCCCGCGACCACGACCATGCCGGACAGGCCGAGGACATAGAACGCGAGCACCTCGATATCCAGGGTAACGATCAGGACCAGGACCGTCACACCGAAACCACCGCCCAGAATCAGGGCGAGCGCCCCCTGGGTCTTGACCAGTCCGGACCGAAGGATGCTGACCACGATGAAGGTCAGCGCGGACATGCTCTGGGTCACGCCGCCGGCAAGCGCCCCCCAGAGCAGTGCAGGGAACCGTTTCCCGGTCCACCGGGATGCGGCCCTGCGCAGGCGCCGGCTCGCCAATGCCTTGAGATTCTCCGCGAGGAACCACATCCCCACAAAGAACAGGCCGAGTCCGCCCACAACCCCTGCAAAGAGTTCAGTCATTGCTGCATCACTGCCCGGCAACCGGGCATGCGACAGTATGCAGCACGGATCGAGATCGGATGGCCCAACAGAATGCCGCTGAAGAGGATGTCATGAATAACGCCATTCTAACGAGGCGTTTTACGGGAGATCCCGTGGAAGGAAATACTATGATATTTCCGAAGCCATGGTCAATTCCGGTGCCCGGCGGGCGGAGCTGCGCCCATGCCGTCCCCGGTCATTGTTGCCTGCGGAAACCGGCACACAAAAAACCCCGTCCGGTCGGGCGGGGTTTTCGAATGTAATGCCTGGCAGTGTCCTACTTTCACATGGGGAGACCCCACACTATCATCGGCGCTAAGCGTTTTCACTTCTGAGTTCGGGATGGGATCAGGTGGTACCCGCTCGCTATGCCTGCCAGGCAAACCGGGATGCGTTCACGATGAACACACGATCATGAACGCAAATTCGGGTAGTCAAATATGCTCTTTAGGGTTACGTACACCCCAGGTCAATTGACAAGAATGCCAGACCTCTTGGGTGTTATATGATCAAGCCTCACGGGTAATTAGTACTGGTTAGCTTCATCCATTACTGAACTTCCACACCCAGCCTATCAACGTTGTAGTCTTCAACGACCCTTCAGGGGACCTGAGTCCCGGGAGACCTAATCTTGAGGAGGGTTTCCCGCTTAGATGCTTTCAGCGGTTATCCCGTCCGTACTTAGCTACCCAGCAATACCATTGGCATGATAACTGGAACACCAGGGGTACGTCCACTCCGGTCCTCTCGTACTAGGAGCAGATCCTCTCAAGTCTCCGACGCCCACGGCAGATAGGGACCAAACTGTCTCACGACGTTCTAAACCCAGCTCGCGTACCACTTTAAATGGCGAACAGCCATACCCTTGGGACCGGCTACAGCCCCAGGATGTGATGAGCCGACATCGAGGTGCCAAACACCGCCGTCGATGTGAACTCTTGGGCGGTATCAGCCTGTTATCCCCGGAGTACCTTTTATCCGTTGAGCGATGGCCCTTCCATACAGAACCACCGGATCACTA
>JAJDTE010000022.1:0-10866 GCA_022827325.1 Gammaproteobacteria bacterium
CGTCCGGGTCAAGCCCACGGGATACCGGGCCTGGGTGTATCACGAAAGCACCTACGGCAGGCCGCGGCGCCACAGTCTCGGCCCCGTCAGCCTGAAGACGGTGGAGGAGGCGCGACAGACGTGTCTCAAGCTCCAGGTCAGGCAAGAGGACGACAAACCTGCCAATGTACCCGCTGAAGTAAACATGCCCGGGTTTCGTGAGTTCGTTGCGGGGGAATGGAAGGCGGCGCGCTATGACAAGATGAAACCCTCTTCCAGGAAAGGCGCCGACAGTTACCTGAAGACCCAACTCCTGCCGAATTTCGGGAAACTGCCGCTGGACCGGATCACACGCTCCCGAATCGACCGGTGGTTCGACAGATACAACCGCCGTCCAGATCTGGGTCTTCACGGCGTTCTCGGAGGTTCCGAAGAACGATTCGATGCGAAGATGCTGTTTGATCCATTTGAAAAACAGTTCCACCTTCCAGCGGCAGCGGTACAGCTCCGCCACGGTGGTCCCGGGCACGGCGAACTGGTTGGTGAGGAAGTTGAACGTCTTGCCGGTGGCGGCATCCCGGTACTTCACGCGACGCAGGGGCTGCGGGTAATCCGTGGGCGAAGTGATGCCCGTGAGCACGATGGTCTGGTCGCATTTCACTCCGGTGTCATTCCTCGTGACCTGTTCGCTGACATCCTGCGCCGTATCGACCGGCTCAGACCGCCGCCAGCCCCGGCATGAGCGACGGCCCCCGTTCCTTCACATCGCCGCCGACAGGATCGATGCGCCCAGATCACTGGGAACAATGCCGTTCCGCGCCACCAACGCCGCCAAATAGGCTTTTTTCATCCGAACCGGCGCGAAGGTGGCTGTCATTCGAAGACTAATTGCGCGTCGAGAGGCTTTAGGTCACACTCAACTGGCGGCAAGGATTCCATATGGGGAATCCCGGAATAATTGGGTATATGAACTATGTCTACCAAAAGTAAACATCGTGCTGGACACGAACGTCGTTTCAGAGAACGTTTGTTCGACGAGGGGAATGTTCTCTGTCCAATATGTCTTTCTGGTTTTAGTCGACAAGAAGCGCTAAATGGTGGGATGACAATAGAGCATGCGCCGCCCAAGGCTATAGGTGGGTCTGGAATTTGTTTGACGTGCAAGCAGTGCAACGAAGGTGCGTCTCTTTTCGATCAACATGCGTATTTGTCGAAAACGGCGCGTGCCGATTGGTCGGCAGGTCGAGGAGTCCCGTTGGTAGTGAAATTTTTCGGAGAGGCAAAAAAGGCTCGCTTTATTCCGGAGAATCCAAACGCTCCATTTCCATATAGGAGCCATATGTTTCGAAATGGAAAGGTGGATATTGGACCTATTCGCAACAAAAATGCACTTGATCCTGGGAAAGGACTAGCGTTTCAAATTCCATACAGAGATGACTATGAATTTGTCAGCATGATTAAGACTGCTTATCTAATGGTTTTTTCTCTAATGGGGAGACGAGGATACAAATTCGCAAAAAGTGTTGCACTTGAGCCTGTAAGGAAACAAATAATGAATCCCAGCAAGAAAATATTGAAGGGGAAGTTCGTCATTTATGGCAGCATTCCGAGACCGAAAGACAAACGCCTGATTCATCTGTTCTTGACAAATCCTCCATGCTGGATGGTCCCATTGTGGGATGACAGGATTGTCGTTCTGCCATGCGGTGGTTCAGAACCTATAGATGAGATTAATTTTGACGGAGATGAGTCATCAATTTCATTGACTAATTTACCCTTTTGGGCATCATGCAGATTTATTGATTCAATCACTATGGGAGGACCTGTTAGTGTAGATTTTGACGTTAAGGATGGATCGCTCGTTGGGTGTATTAGCAGCTTTTCATACACGTCGATAAACGGCGACAAGTGGGGCTTTATAGTAGTATATCATCACGATAATCAATACATAGCAATTCCATGCCCTCTAAACGCTCAGGCAGAAGAGAACATATTTGTTGGCTTTGAAATGGCACACAATACAGCAGCGCGGGGTCGCGGTTTGGATAGATCGACACTGCAAGGAGTCGACCAGGAAGTACTTCAGAAAGAACAGCCCATTGAGGCTTATATTAACCACTCTACGATTAGCGATAAGTCTGACATTCAAGAATAGGTTCGAATCACAGTGACAAAGTTCAATAGCGCCGAGCAAGTTCGAGACCGAGGTCGACGGGACGCGGTGCAAGTGGTTTGGTTAGCCTAGTCTATTCATCGTGGGTCAATTTTATCGGCTGATTTCGAGCGCGCAGGGTTTTCTGTTCGGTGCCGTAGCGGTGCCGGGATTTGAGCTTGTGGGTGCGGGGGTTTGGGCTCGAAGGGTCTCGGTCTAGCGGGACACGACGCCCAGGCGGTCAGGCTCCCGAGACGGCGAGGCAGCCTGTCAGCATACGGAAACGGGAACGCCGCAGGGTGGGGTGATTTCGCCCGTGGTCTCGAATATTTACCTGCACCATGTGCTGGACAAGTGGTTCGAGGATGCGGGTAGAGTCAGGGGGTGGCGCGCGCACCTTAGGTGAAGGGTATTCCAGTTCCCGCCCTTTCGGTTAAGCGGGTGGGTTCGGTTCTCCACCATAGCCACGTTTCCACACCCCTGCTCATCAAACCGGACATGCGGATTTCCCGCATCCGGCTTTCGGACGAGATCATGCCTTCGCACTCGAAAGGCCCATGTTCACTCGCGTCAGGTGATAGAGACCCATGTCACCATGTAGCCTCTGGTCTGGGAAGCGCACAAACCCCCCGCACTTCACCTTGTGCTTGTGACAGAGCCACCGACGCAGCCGCGTTTCCGCATGATAGTTGACCGTCCTGTAGGCGGGAGTGGTATGTCCGAGGCAGAAGTAGTACGCCCAGCCGGTGATTACCCGGTTCAGGTCCTCTACCACCGCCTCCGTCGGCCGCCCCCCGCTTCTTTTCTCAGTCAACCCGCTGATCTTGCGGCAGATGCCCTGAACGCTTGCCTTGGCGGGCCGGGTGCCGATATAGGCTCCCTTTCCACCGTAGCGGTAGTTGCGCCCGATCCGGTACCCCAGAAACTCGAAAGCCTCATCCGGGCACCGCAGGCATCGGGTTTTCCGTTCGTTGATCGGCAGCTTCATCCCTGCCATGAACCGCTCGACCACCGCCAGCATCTCTGCCGCCGGGGCCTTGCCAAGCACACGTAGGTCATCCGCATAGTTCACGATCTCCGCACGGAACCGCTCGGCAAAGCCGAACGCCTTCCAGCCCAGTATGAAACGCCTCATGTACAGACCGCTGGCCAGTGGCGACACCGGCGCCCCCTGCGGGGTGCCCTTGCGCTCCCTGCGCGCCCGGTTCGTGCGACGCTTGCCGCCCTTCCCGTCATCCTCTTCCACCGGCATCTCCAGCCACGCCTTGATCAGCTTCAGCATCCGACCGTCGCTGATGCGCCGGGCGAAACACTTCATCAGTTCGGCATGGGGAATCTGACCGAAATAGTCAGCCAGATCGCAGTCCACCACCTCGTTGTGCCCCCTGTTCAGGAGACTGTGGACGCGTCTTACCGCGTCATGGGCGCTCCGCCCCGGCCTGTAGGCGTACTGCTCCGGCGGATGCGTGGCCCGTTTCGCGGGCAACTTCTTCTGGCAGGTTCGCCTGGAAGACGGCGGGCAGACGCAGGTCTGCCACAAGTACCGGGTGCGGGAAGACGACCCGGTCCGCAACGGTCCGTCACCCCATCTGGCCACGGGCCAGTGGGAATCCCCGGAGGTGGACCGGCCGGGCCACGGAACGTTCGGGCTCGATGGCAGCCGCGGCGTCTATGCCGGCTGGGGCGGCCTGGCGCCCCGGGGGCCGGGCGGTTTCACGGTGTTTCGCCCGGCGCACTGGGCCCTGGAGGGCTCCGGCCTTGGCTACGGCGATGTGCTCGGCGGGCAGAGCCGGATATTCGGTTACGAGGTGGATGGACTGGATTACCGTTTCGAGGACGGGCTGCCGTACCCGGTTCCCGCGTCCACGCTGCCCGATGACCTCGAGATCCTGGCCATGGGGTTCGCCAGGCTCCGGGAAGACGGGTTCGGGGAGCACCCCGACATGCTGTTTGTCGGCGACGCCGATGCCCGGTTCGTGGCCGGACATGTGCACGGATCCCGGGACCCGCACACGGTAGCGCGCGTGGACCGGGGGTCGGGCATGGTCGTCAGCTTTTCCCGGGGCAGGGGCGAGGTATTCAATGCCGGCACGACCGAATGGGTGGCCGGCCTCCTGCGCAGGGACCGGTCAGTGGAACGGGTCACCCGGAACGTGCTCGACCGGTTCATGGCCCGCTGAAGCCATCCGGGGCCATCGGGGTCCGCACCCCCTGCCGGGTTCACGATCATTCCCCGGCCCGGGTTTTACTCCCCGACCTCGATACCGAGAAACCGGCTGGCGTTGGTCAGCCGCACCCGCTCCTCCACGTCCGGCGGGAGGTCCTCGAGCCACTTCCGGTGATAGTCCAGCAGTTTCTCGAAGTGATCCCAGCCGTCGTCCGCCATGTCCCAGGACTGGGTCCGGGTGACACTCCATACGGGATCGGTGCCGGTGGCGAAACGGTCCGGGAAGTCGAGCACCAGCCGGCGCCACCCGGGCAGCAGCAGGCCATCCTCGCCGGTCAGCCCACCGTACCGCCAGGGGTCGCGCGCGGAGAACTCCACCAGGACATTGTCACAAGCCTCCAGGATCCGGCGGATGTGCTCCGGGTACAGGTTCCCCCCGGCATGGGCGAATATCAGTCGCACATCGGAATGGGCGAGGCACAGTTCCAGGAACGGCACTTCGCTGCCGGCATCCAGATGGACCAGTACCGGGACATCGTATTTCCGTGCAAGCTGCAGCAGTTCGAGAAAAATGTCATTGTCGGTTCTCGGCTTGAATCCCCGCATGAAATGCACTTCACCGATGCCCTGGTATTGGCCCTCCCTCAGGCCGGCCTCGCCGTGGTCGAGAACCCCGGAACTCCGGAACCAGTCCCGCTTGCCGAGTGGATGGATATAGGGCGAGAAGAAAGCCACCACCCGGTCCCCGGCCGCCTCCTTGAGCCTGAGCGCCAGGTGCGACGGCGTTCCCGCCACCACGGTGAAAGCGACATTCGCCCTTTCCAGTTTCCGGGCCACCTCCTCGGCACTGATCAGTTCGACCTGGTCCCAGTTGTAGTGCGTGTGGATATCGGCGAACGGCTTCGCCGGATCGCCAAGGGCCGGGGCTGTCAGCGCAAATGCGAAGACAAGCAAAACCCGCAGAACAGACCGAATTTCCCGCACGCTCCCGACCGGTGGAATGCCTTGTGACCGGCATGGGATTGTAACGCCGGTTTCACCTCCGGGCCGGAATCCGCCGACTGGCATTCCCGGCAGACGCATCCCCGTCCGGCATGCCCCGGGGCGGGCGTCCGGGAACGCATATCCTTCAGGCGGGGTCAACGACAGGATTGCACGTCATGCCGAGGCCCTGGACTTCCACCTCCACCCGGTCGCCGGTACGCAGGAACCTCGGGGGATCGTGTGAGGCCGCGACCCCGGCGGGGGTGCCTGTGGCAATGATGTCTCCCGGCACCAGGGTCATGATCCTGGACAGGAAGGCGACGAGCTGTGTCACGGTGAAGACCATCCGGGCGGTGGTTCCGTCCTGCAGGGTTTCGCCATTGACACGGGTACGGACCCGCAGATCCTGGATATCGCCCAGTTCATCCAGGGTGACCAGCGCGGGCCCGCAGGGACCGAACGTGTCCACCGCCTTGCCGCCGGTCCAGAGCTGGTTCGCCAATTGCAGGTCGCGGGCGCTGACGTCGTTGAAATTCATTGCGCCCGCCACATGCGCCAGTGCGTCCTCCTCCCGGATATACCGCCCGGACCGCCCGATGACCACCGCAAGCTCCGCTTCGTAATCCACCTTCCCGGTGTCGCGCGGCGGAACGATTGCATCGGTGGGGCCGATGAGCGAGTTGGCGTACTTGGCAAAGAATATCGGCTCCTTCGGCACCGCGATGCCGATTTCCTCCGCATGGTCATGGTAGTTGAGACCGATACAGATGATTTTCTCCGGATCGGGGACAGGCGGCCCGAGGCGGACGGAATCCAGGGGATGGATCCCGGATGCCGAGGCATGCTGTCCAACGTAACCGGCCGCCGCCAGTTCCAGTTCCAGCATTGCGTCCGGCGGCTGCGACAGGAGAAACCGGTTGGTTGCCGTCGCCGCCAGCATGCCCGCGCCCCAGCCCGCAAACTCGGCGGCCGCGCGGGTGTCGACAACGCGCTCTCCCACCAGGATACCCGGACGGCCGCCGGCGCCGGCATCGTACATTACCAGCCGCATTTTCCTGCTCCTGATTGTTTGTGCAGTGGCATTCGTTCAGACGAAAACATGAATCTTATCCTTCGGCGTCCCCGTGGAACAGCTCGGCGAGGGAATTCTCATCCGGGGACACGACGCCCCGCTCGGTGATCAGCGAATCGATCAGCCTGGCGGGCGTCACGTCAAAAGCGTAATTGGCCGCCGGCGTGCTTCCCGGCGCAATGCTGACCGTGGCAACGCCGCCATCGGGCAACGTCCCGGAGACAAGCGTGACCTCGCTGCCGTCCCTTTGTTCGATGGGCACTTCACCGATGCCGTCGGAGATGGACCAGTCGATCGTGGTGCCGGGCAGGCAGACGTGGAACGGCACTCCGTTGTCCCTTGCGGCAAGCGCTTTCAGATAGGTGCCGACCTTGTTGCAGACATCCCCGGTGCGCGTGGTGCGGTCGGTCCCCACCATGCACAGGTCCACCATGCCGTGCTGCATCAGGTGGCCGCCGGCATTGTCCACCACCAGGGTATGCGGGACACCGTGCATACCCAGTTCCCAGGTTGTCAGTCCGGCGCCCTGGTTTCTGGGCCGCGTCTCATCCACCCAGACATGCACCGGGATTCCGGTATCGTGGGCCATGTATACAGGCGCAGTGGCCGTGCCCCAGTCCACCGTTGCCAGCCAGCCGGCATTGCAGTGGGTCAGGATGTTGACCGGCTCCTCGGGACTCCTGGCTTCGTGGAATTCACGAATGATCTCCAGGCCATGCCGTCCGATGGCTTCGCAGGTCCTGACATCCTCGTCCGCGATTTCACCGCACAGCAGACGGGCGCGGTCCACCCGCTCCGAGGGCGGCACCGGCAAGAGGGCCTCCAGCATGCGGTCCAGGGCCCAGCGCAGGTTCACGGCGGTGGGCCGGGTTGCGAGCAGTTCCGAGCAGGCCGCGGTCATGGCCCCGTCCGAGGCATCCCGGCGCAGGGCCAGATACATCCCGTAGGCGGCCGTCGCGCCGATCAGGGGCGCACCCCGCACCACCATGGTTCGGATCGCCTCACAGGCCTGATCCATGCTCTGAAGGTTGGCGATCTCGAAGGCATGGGGCAGGCGCGTCTGGTCGATCACGTTGACCGACCAGCCATCGCTGTGCAGCCAGAGGGTGCGGTAGGGTACGCCGTCGACCTTCACCTTGGGGTCACCGCGACGACTGCTGGCCGTAATCGCCGAACTGCATGATGACTTCCGCCATTTCCGCTTCCGACAGCAACACCGGCTCCCCGATCCGGCAGGCATGCCAGTACTGCCTGGCCAGCGTTTCCACCTCGATGGCAAGATTGAGCGCCCGATCGAGGTCATCGTGGAAACAGATCATCCCATGGGTTCCGAGTAGACAGGCGCGCCGCCCTTCCAGCGCCGCCAGCATGGCGTCGGACAGGGCCTGGGTACCGAACAGGGCATAGCCCGAACAGCGGATGTCCGACCCACCGGCAACCGCCACCATGTAGTGGAACGGCGGAATGCCCTTTCTCAGGCAGGACAGGGCGGTACAGAAAGTGGGATGCGCATGCACCACCGCCCCGGCTTCCGGCCGTGTCCGGTAGATATCACAGTGCATCCGCCATTCACTGGAAGGCCTCTGCTCCCCTGCAGATTGGCCCTCGAGATCCATTTGCACCATGTCTTCCGACCGCATGCGCTCATACGCCGCCCCCGACGGGGTGATCAGGAACCCCCCGGCCGTACGCACGCTGATGTTGCCCGCGCTCCCCTGGTTGATTCCTTCCCGGTGCATGGCCAGGCAGGCATCTATGATCCGCTGGCCCGGAGATCTGTCCATGGCTGGAATTTACGGTGTGTACACACGATAAACGGAAGTGGGAGGCAGGATAGTACCGCGATTTCCGGCGGGGTGCAGTGCCCGGTCACCGCCGGGGCCCTGGCCGCCCGCCGTCGTCCCCTGATCCGCCCGTCAGGGAATCAGCTGGTAATGCTGCCGGGCGGGAATGACTCCCCGGATGCCGCCTTTCGGGTTCTCCACGTCCCCCTTGTATCGGGGAATGATGTGGATATGCAGGTGCATGATCGACTGGCCGGCGTCTTCCCCGACATTGACGCCGATATTGTATCCGTCGGGATGGTGCTCCCGTTCGATGATTTCCCTGGCGCGGTCGACCATTTCCCACATCTCCCGCTTCACTTCCGGGGGGGCGTCGAAGTAGGTGGGAAAATGCTTGTAAGGGATCACCAGCATGTGCCCGGGGTTGACCGGGTGCCGGTCCCATCCGGCAAAGCAATGCTTCCCCCTGATCAGGGCCCTTCCCGGCCTGGTATTGCAAAACCGGCACTCCGGTTGTTGCACCTGCTGCTGGGCTTGTTGCTGCATCGACGTACCGGACATGAAAGACGGGATGGCGGGCGGCTCTTCCGAGTGAACGGGGCGGCCCCGCGCTCACGTGATCATATTTTGTCCCGGCCCCCGTCTCAAGGACACGGGGGCTTATACCCGGATCAAATCAGCTTGTGTCTCACTTCCCGGGACGAGTTCCCGGACTCCTTGCAGGCTCCGCTCCGCCGGTTCGGCCCCGGGCCAACCCCGGGGCGGGAGCCGCCTCTACATCCTTCTCACCCTCCGATCGGCTCATTCAACTCGATCAGATAGCCGTTCGGGTCCCTGAAGAACGCGATGACGCGGGTACCACCCTTCATCGGGCCGGGCTCGCGTGTGAACTCGACGCCCTGGGACTTCAGGTAGTCGGCTGTCGCGTAGACGTCCGACACCTTGAGGGCGAAATGCCCCCAGGCGTTGCCCTTTTCATAGGGTTCCTTCTGGTCCCAGTTGTAGGTCATCTCGATCGTCGTGCCCTCGTCCTCACCCTGGTAGCCGACGAAGGTGTTGGTGAATCGACCCTCCGGGTACTCGTTCTGGCGCAGGATCCTCATGCCCAGGATCCGGGTATAGAAATCCAGGGTCTTCTCCTGGTCGAATACGCGGATCATCGTGTGGTCGAGCCGGAAGTCGGGTTTCTGGTCATTCATCGTTCACCTCTTTCGTGTAAGTGCGGGCCGAACCGCATCGGCCACCAGTTCCTGGAATCTGCGCACGCCTTTTTCCCAGTGCGGCGAAAGGACGCCGCCCTGCGCGGCCAGCGGGGAATGCCGTCCCTGCTGCAGACGCACGCACATCTCGTGATCTTCCCGGTGCACGCTGCGCCACAGGTCCGCCAGCTGCCGGATCTCCCCGTCACTATAGTTCGAGTCGATATGGGTGTAAATCACCCGTTTCTGGCAGGTGCTGCCGGCGCCGAGCGGCGTGTTCAGGTGTACCCCGATCTGGTCGGGCTGGTAAGTGCCCAGAACGAAATTCGGAAACAGGGTCAGGTAGTGCGAGGTGACGCCCAGGGTGCCCTGCCGCGCGTTGGCCAGTTGCGACTCACTGAGTTCAACCGCACTGCCCAGGCAGTGTTCGTCGATCACGATGTAGTGGTCCTCCAGGGGCTGGTCGGTGGTTTCGCTGTGCACGAACTGGACATGGTACGGCTCGATGAAGTTTTCCATCAGCAGTTTCCAGTTGCAGGCCACGATGCCGAGATCCAGCACCGCCACGGGCCGGTAACCGGCAACGTCATTTTCACCCAGCTGCCGATGGACCGGCGCCAGGAAGTCGTCGAACGATGAAGGCTGCGGCGACAGGTTGACAAAGATCCAGTCATGCCAGACCTCGCAGTGCACCGGCACCAGGCCGTTGTCCTCGTAGCGGAAATCCGCGGGCACCTCCCGTGCCCCGCCCCCGAAATAGGGCGCGTTCCTTAAGGCGCCGCACAGGTCATAGCTCCAGCTGTGATAGGGGCAGCGGATCAGTTTCCCGGCATTGCGGTCGCTGTCCACCAGCTTCAGGTTGCGGTGCCGGCAGACGTTGTGGAAAGCGGAAATCCTTCCATCCCGGCCGCGAAGCAGGAACAGCGGCTGTCCCGAGACCTCGATGGGACGGATATCCCCGGCCCTGTCCATCAGGTGCGCGAAGCCCACGAAGACCCAGTTGTGGCCGAACAGGCGGCTTTGCTCGAGGCGAAAGAACGTGTCGTCGGTATAGGCCGGCCCCGGCAAGCCGTGCACCGTCTCACCCGCCCTGTCGAAATGTTCCAGTAACGCCGAATCGGGATCGGGTTGCATCACATGGCCCTCTCGAAACACCAGTCAAGCACAGGAGGAATTCGTATTTCGTAGCCAAATTTAACATATATTGCCTTATCGGCAAAATTATTTGCATAATATTATTTATTCAATAATAATTGCACGGTATTTTTCTTGTATCCATAATCATGGCACCGGAATCAGCGGAACCCGCCAGACTGAAATCCATCCGACTCGCATCCGTCGACAACGATCTCAACCGCAAGATCGTCAAGATGCTGCAAAGCGATGGGCGCCGGCCCTACAAGGACATCGCCATGGCCCTTGACGTGTCCGAAGGCACCGTGCGCAACCGGGTGCAGTCCATGAAGCAGGCGGGCGCGCTCCGCATCTGCGCCCTGGTCGATCCGACCGAGGTCCGCTACAAGGCGGAC
>JAJDTE010000123.1:0-21594 GCA_022827325.1 Gammaproteobacteria bacterium
CACTTCGCCGGCCAGGACGGCATGCACGATGGCGTCCTGCGGAAAACCCACGAATTCCAGGTTTTCCAGGTCACGGAACGGGTCAATGTCGTGGTCCAGCATTTCCTGCCACGCCATTTGGAATCCGCCGAATGCCTCCCGGCTGACGGCCATGAACGAGTGGCCGGCGAGATCCCGTATTTCCCGGATTTCCGGGTGGTCCGAGCGGGTGAAGATCACGGCGCCGAAGCGGGTGAAATCTCTTCCCTGGTAGTGAACCTTGAGCGTGGCCAGCCTGGATACACCGAAGTCCGACTCCAGCACCACGTAGTTCCCGGTGTTGGTCAGAACGAAATCCAGCGACTCCGACGCCACCGCGTCGGACATGCGCTCAAGGTCCAGGGGGACGATGACAAAACGGTGTTCGGGAATCTGCCGGGTCAGGTACTCGGCGGTAGCCGACCACCGCGCGAGCGCCGCGTCATGGCCCCGGAATGCGAGCACCCCGATCTGCAATACATCGGCCTGGACGACGGTCGTCCACGCCAGGGCGGCCACCGCGGCGGCACGTTTGGCGATGCGGCGAAATCCGTCCTGTTCAGGGCGCAACACGGAACAGGTGCGGGGAAAGGCCGGAAGCATCAGCCAGCGAAGGTCCGGAGAACACTGGCCGCATCGAACAGGGCTGCAGGCGGGCTAGATGGTGGGACGGACCCTTTCCGCTCCCTGGAACAGCAATTCCCGGATTGCGTCCGTGGCTCTGCCGTGATGGGCCACGGTGACCGGGTCAAGGTCATAGCGGGGCCTGGGAGACAGTTCGAAATAGCCGAAATGGTCCTCCCCCCGTACCAGTGAGGCGCAGTCCCAGGATGCCTTGAGCTGCCGTGAACCGGCAGGCATGTAGTGGAATGACAGGCCGATCCGCCGATCCGCCGTGCGATTGGGACCGGAGGCATGGGCGATACTGATGTTGTGCAGGGACATCTCGCCGGTTTGCAGCGGCATGTGCACCGCCCGGGACTCGTCCACGCCGATGATTTCCTGCCCCCTGGTGAGCATGTTGTCGTCGTGGTACAGGTCCTGGTGGGGCAGGGGCTCAGCGTTGTGGGAACCCGGCAGCACCCGCATGCAGCCGCTCTTCTCGGACGCTGTGGACAAGGCCAGCCAGGCGGTAACCAGATTCGACGTGTCCAGTCCCCAGTACTGGCTGTCCTGGTGCCAGGAGACATACTGGTCGGTTTTTGATTCCTTGATCCAGAACCACGAGTTCCAGCAGAGTATATCCGGGCCGATCAGGTCCTCAACGCAGTCCAGGATCGAATCGTTTCGCATCAACTCGTCCACCCACCTGAACAACAGGTGGGGCTTGGTGCGAAGGGGGCCTTGCACCGGATGTCCCAGCTCTGCTTCATAGGCCTCAAGCCTGCCCCGGTAGCCCCGGGAATCAGCTTCATCCAGTATCCTTACCGGAAACAGGTAACCGTGCTCCCGGTATGCGGCCACTTGTCCGGCAGTCAGGACTGCGGGTGCGACATTGTTTGTGGCAGCCATCGTCTGGTGGTGTTTCCGGGTAACCTGATGGACGCCATGTTACACCATACCCAAGCACGATCTCCATGGATCTCAGGCTGATACTGTGGATTGAGGGCACCGGTTACTATGTTTCGATGAAAGTAAATATTTCTTTACCAACTTTCCTTCCTGGTAATGACTGGTATACCAGTAAAATAGCCCGGGCAAGGGGATGAGGATTTGATTCGTGCTTAGATCTTAAACTGATCGATTTACCTTGATATTTATAGTTTATCTTATTGAAAATAATAAAAAATGGCGCCCCAGAGAGGATTCGAACCTCCGACCTGCCGCTTAGGAGGCGGCTGCTCTATCCGACTGAGCTACCGGGGCGTGATGGGGGCGATAATTCTAACTGATTCTCCCGTGTCCGGCGTGGTCAGGCCCCGATAAATTGCCCTTGCCCTTCCGTTCGAGGCTTGTCGGCGGCGCCTGATACCGGAGGTGGCCGGAAGCCTTATACTCCTGTCGGTGTCGACGGCGGGGCCGTCGGCCGCGTTTTTCAAATTTCACGGGAGGATGATGCTTCAATGGGCCGGGAAACAGTCCCCATCGCCCTGATCAAGGGAGATGGAGTCGGTGTCGATGTCTGCGAAGCGGCATTGCGGGTGATCGATTCTGCTGGTGACGTCTGCGGCAACATCCTGCTGACCTATCGGGAAATCAATGCCGGGGCGAACTACTACCGCAGCACCGGCCGGGACATCGAGCCCGGCGGAGAGGCGGCGGCGGGGGAGTGTGCGGCGATCTTTCTCGGGGCGATCGGGTTGCCGTCTGTCCGTCACACCGATGGCACCGAGATATCCCCGCACCTTCGCCTGCGTGACCGCTACCAGCTCTACGCCGGCGTACGGCCGGTCCGTGCTTATCCCAACATCCCCCGGCGGCTGTCCGACCCCCGCGCAGCCGATATCGACCTGGTGATTCTCAGGGAATCGACCGAAGGGCTGTTCTACTCCGCCGCCGTGCATGGGCGGAGCGCGTCCTGCGACGATGATGCAGTAGAGGACACGCTGCGGATCACGCGGAAGACGACGGAAAAACTGCACCGGTTCGGATTTCGGCTGGCTTCCAGGCGCAAGCAGGAAGGACACCCCGGTCTGCTGACCTGCGTGGACAAGGCCAACGTATTCGCATCCATGGCGTTCTTCCGCCGCATATTCGACGAGGTTGCCGGAGAATTTCCCGGAGTGACACGAGGGTACAACTATGTCGACGCGCAGGCGCTGGACCTGGTACGAAAACCGTGGGAGTTCGATGTCCTGGTGACCGAAAACATGTTCGGCGACATTCTGTCCGATCTGGCAGGGGGACTCGTTGGCGGCATGGGTATGGCCGCCTGCGCGGAAATCGGCGATACGACCGGACTGTTCCAGCCGGCTCATGGCAGCGCCCCCGACATCATGGGACAGGACAGGGCCAACCCGCTTGCCGCGATCCTGAGCGGCGCCATGATGCTGGACTACCTCTCAGAGAAACTGACGGACAGGCTCCTTGCCGAGGCGGCCGGCATGATCCGGGATGCCGTTCGGCGGGGATTCGATGAGAACCGTCTGCGGCCGGTGGAATTCGGGGGGGACATGGGAACGGGAATGGTAACGGACGAAGTGATCTCCCTGCTGAAGGCACTGTGACCGCCCCGGTACGTCGGGCGGTTGAAGAATCATTGATGGCCCTCCGGTGGCTTCGGCGCCCCATTCGCCATCGTCTGCGCGGATTTCCCGGCAAACCGCCGCACCATATACATGGGGCACCTGTTCGTCGGCGATCGGCTGTTGAGCGAATCGCCCATGAAGAACCACCCCCGACACCCATGCGGGTCGGAACAGGTCCGTGTGATGGGTGCCCAGAAACGGTACCGGGACGGGCCGGTCAGTAGCCGTTCTGCCGCTGGAAATACTCCGCCAGGAATTCGTCAAAGGATACCGTGTCGGCCGCCTCGATCGCCTCCTGCCGCTCAAGCGAAGCCGCCGCTTCCCGGCGGTAGTGGCTCAGGGTGTCCGCATGGATCTCCCAATCCTTGAAATAGCGCTCGTGTTCTTCCGCCTGGTGCATCGCGAATGTGAAAAAGCTTTCGAAGCCCCGCTCCATGGAGTCCATGATCCGTGCGGAAGGCGTGCGTGAGGGATCACCGATCCGTTCACGCTGGGCCGCCAGCGCCTCGCGGTAGTGGTCACCCCCGCAGGTCCCGTCAAGGATCGAGGCCAGATCTGCCATTTCTTCGAGCAGCGCCAGGGCAGCATCGCTGAAGGTGACCTCCCGTTCTCCGAACTGCAGGACCAGGCCAGGGTCGCGGCCCCCCATGACCACCCGGTGCCGGTTTTCGGCCGCCTCCTGGCGTTCCCGTTCGCTCAGGGGGTCGTCGCCGCTGAACAGGCAGTAGAGCAGGAACAGGTCGAAGAAGCGGACCGTCTCGGCGCAGATGCCGATCGGCACGAACGGATCCAGGTCAAGACTTCGAACCTCGACGTACTGGACGCCCCGGTCGCGCAGGGCGCTTGATGGACTTTCCCCGGAATTGGCGACCTGCTTGGGCCGGACCACAGCGTAGAACTCGTTCTCAATCTGCAGGATATTGGGGTTGAGCTGCTGATGGACGCCGTCCCGGACGGGCGGAATCTCCTCATAGGGTGGCCAGGGCGTCTGGATGGCACGGCGCAGCGTGGCCACGTACTCGTCCAGGCTGTCGTAGCAGATTTCGAGCGTGGCCTGGACATCGTCGCTGTAACCCAGTCCACTCAGGCGCAGGGAAGTTGCGTGGGGTGCATAGTAACTGTGTTCCTTGAACTCGGCGAGATCGTGCTCACGTCCCTTGAGAAAGGTCTTGCAGACCGCCGGAGACGCGCCGAACAGGTAGCACACCAGCCAGGAATGCCGCAGGAAATTCCGGGTCAGCGCGAAATAACCGGAGGAGCGCTCCCGGACCAGCCGGTCCGGGTCGTCGGTGGAGAGGTATTCCTCCCAGAATGCATCCGACAGGGAAAAGTTGTAATGGATGCCCGCGATGGTCTGCATGAGCCGGCCGTAGCGGTGTCCCAGACCGCGCCGGTAGGCTTCCTTCATCTTCGCGATATTGGAACTGCCGTATCGGGCGATGGGAATGGCCTGCTCGCCCAGGACGACACAGGGCATGCTGTTGACCCACAGCTTCTCGTCACCCAGGTTCTGGTAGGTGTAGTGGTGGATGTCGGTCAGTTCCCGAAGGAGGCCGTCGATATCCGTGTGGATGGGTGTGACGAATTCCAGGAGGGCCTCGGAATAGTCCGTCGTGATGGAGTGATGGGTCAGCGCGGATCCCAGCGCCCGGGGATGGGGCGTCTGGGCGAGCGTGCCATCCGGATTCACCCGCAGACTTTCCTTTTCGATCCCCCGCCTCAGCTGGCGGAAATGGATATCCAGGCCGCCGGCGGTGATGGCGGACAGCGCCTGGTCAAGAGTCGAGAACACGAAGCTGCTCCTGTTCGGGGATGCGGAGATTGACCTTTCGTGCAGCAAATTGCAACACCCGCCGGGGCAAATTCCGACTCCGGATATTCGACTGCATCGCACAAATTCCGTCAATTTTTCCGCTGCCGGGTGATATGATCCCAAGGCCATGAGCAAGCAGTCATTTGCCGGCCGGGAATTTTCCGTGGCGCCCATGATGGATATCACGGACCGGCACTGCCGCGCATTCCTGCGGCTGTTCTCCCGCCGCGCCCGGCTTTATACCCAGATGGTTGTCACCGGTTCCATTATTCATGGCGACCGGGAACGTTTCCTGGGATTCGATGACAGCGAACATCCCGTGGCCATCCAGCTGGGTGGCTCCGACCCGGGGGAACTGGCCCGTTGCGCTAGGCTGGTGGAGGCGCGGGGCTATGATGAGGTCAACCTCAATGTCGGATGCCCGAGCGATCGCGTCCGGAAGGGCCTGTTCGGTGCCTGCCTGATGGCGGAGCCGGAATTGGTGGCCGACTGTGTGGCAATGATGAAAAGGACGGTTGCCATTCCCGTGACCGTCAAGACCAGAATCGGCATCGATGACCGGGACAGTTACGGGGCGTTGTCCTATTTCATCCGCATCAACGCCGAGGCCGGCTGCGAACATTTCATCATCCACGCCCGCAAGGCCTGGCTGAAGGGTCTGAGCCCGAAGGAAAACCGCACCATCCCTCCGCTCAAGTACGACACGGTCTACCGGCTGAAGGCGGACTTCCCGCATCTGCGGTTTACCCTGAACGGCGGCGTCACCGATCTTGGCCAGGCCCGGGAGCATTTCGGGAAGGTGGACGGTGTGATGATGGGGCGGCAGGCCTACCTGGATCCGTGGTTGCTGTCGGATGTGGATGGGGTCCTGTTCGGCGAACACTGGCCTGGCAGGCCAAGATCCCGGCTCGACATCGTTGCCCGCTACCTGCCGTACATCGAGCGTGAGTTGTCCCGTGGAGTTTATCTGCGCCATATGACCCGGCACATGCTGCAGCTGTTTCATGGCGAGCCCGGCGCCAAGTCCTGGCGTCGCCACCTGTCGGAGTATGGCCCGCGGCGGGGCGCCGGAATCGAGGTGGTCGAGCAGGCATTGCGGTACGTCGACGACGCCGGTCGGGACGATGCGCGGGCCGCGGCCGGCATGCCACGGGCGAACCCGGAAACCGCGCACAGCCTGCAGACGGCCTGATCTACCAGTACATCCGATACGGCCGCGATGAGGATGAAATCGATCAGGAGGGCGGCATGGATACTCATGGTGCTGGTGGTGCTCGCGGTCAGCACCGTGCTGGTGGTGCTCCAGGTGGTGGATCCCAACGACTACAAGCCCCAGATTTCGGCGCTGGTGGAGGAGAAAACCGGCCGGAAGCTCGACCTTGCCGGTGACCTGCAGCTGACCTTCTTTCCCTGGGTCGGCATTGAAACGGGCCCCCTGTCACTGTCGAACGCCGAGGGCTTCGGCGATGTCCCCATGATCAGTGCGGACAACGCACGCATCAGGGTGAAGCTGCTGCCGCTGATCAAACGCCGGGTGGAGGCGGGAACCGTGGTGCTGGATGCTCCGGTGGTGCATTTACTGACCGCGGTTGACGGGCGCACCAACTGGGATGACCTGGCGGGAATGGGGGATGAGAACGGCGAGGAAAGGGCGGAAAGGGAGCCCGCGGCGCTCGCGGGGCTGGCGGTGCAGGGGGTGTCGGTCACGGACGGGCGGGTTGTCTGGCGTGACGCCGTCGCCGGCAACGAGTTGATCCTGTCGGATCTCGATCTGTCCACGGGCATGCTGGTGCCGGGTGAACCGCTGGATGTCACCCTGTCCCTGGATGCGGCGGGTACCCCCCTGCCGGGGCCGGCGCAACTGGAAATGGAGACCACCGTCACACTGAGCCGGAACATGTCGTCGCTGTCCCTGGGGAATACCGGATTGATCCTTTCGGCGGATGCAGTCAGGGTTGAACTGGGCGTGGAGAAGGTGTCCTATGCCCTGGAAGCGGGCCTGGCGGCGGTCAATGGCGTGGTCGCGGACATGGAGGTTGACGGGATCGCATCGCGGCTGACCATGCCGTCGCTGAACCTGAATCTTTCCGACGAGACCCTGGCAGTGCCGTCCCTTGAGCTGACACAGGAGGATTCGAGGCTGACGGCTTCGCTCAATGCTGCGGGTTTCCTTTCGCCGGAATTCGAAGGCGAATTCAGCATCCGGAGCGGGGACGTCGGTCACCTGCTGCGCAGCAATGGACTTGCTGATGTGGAACTTCCGGCAACGTACACCGATGTCGATGGGGCTGTGGCATTCGCGTTCAGGGAGGACGAGATGCAGCTGCTGGATCTGACACTTGCGGCACAAGTGGACGGGCTGCCCACGCAATTGGAAATCGACCGGTTGAATTACCACCTGAGGAACGAGTCCCTGGCATTGCCCGGGATCCGGGTGCGGCAGGAGGACTTCAGGCTGGATGCAAGCCTGACCGGAGAAAGCCTGGTGTCCGACCCGTCGGCCCGCAGGTTGGCAGGACGTGTCGACCTGGCCCTGAATGATGTCGAAGAGCTTCTCACCAGGAACGGCCTGCCGGTGACGCCGCCGTTTTCGGAAATTCCGGTTTCGGAAATCCGGCTGGTTGGCGGGATCAGCCTTGAGGGCAGTGCCGTGACGGTGAATTCCGTGGTGGGTGAATTCGTTTACCGGGGCCAGGAAACCCGTGTCGACGTCTCCGCCCTTGCGCTCGATCCGGACAGCGGAAAACTGGACCTTGCGGGTTTCAGGTTCCAGCAGGACGGATTCGATCTGAGCGGAAGGATGACCGGGGACAGGGTGTTTGATGGCGTGGCCGGGATGGATGCCGGTGGAGACCTGGAGGTCATGGCCGGAAACCTGGCGGATTTTCTCACTCGAAACGCACTGCTCGATGACATTCCGCAGGCGGTCCCGAAGTCCGCGCAGGCAAGGCTTGCCTTCACGATCAGGAACAATCATCTTGATATCGATGGACTGGAGGCGGTGCTGGACGACATGCGGGTTGAGGGTAGCTTGGGCCTGCGGGATCTGTCCTCACCGGGATACCGGTTTGACCTGCGGGCCGATCGGCTGGACCTTGATGTCCTGCTGGCCGCTGCGGGAAGCGGTGCCGGGCAGGAACCTTCCGCCGGCGAACAGCTGCTCCTGCCGCTGGCGCCGCTGCGTGGACTGGACGCCGATGGCCGTGTGCGGATCGGAACACTGGTCACCCCCGTCATGAACCTTGATGATGTCGAACTGCGTGTGCGCTCTTCAGGGGACATTCTCAGACTCGCGCCGGCGACTGCCAGTCTCTTCGGTGGAACCGTCGAGGCGCAGCTTGCATACGACGTATCCGGGGTTGCGCCCGCCCTGGAACTGAGCGGACAGACCAGGAGGCTGGACGTGGGCAGCCTGCTCCGGTCCCTGGACATCACCGGGAAGGTCGAAGGCACCGGCAACCTGGACCTGGCGCTTTCCGGACGGGGAGCCGATGTCGATGAACTGGTCGGATCCCTGGACGGACGGACCGCCTTCCGGTTGCGCAACGGTGCGCTCAAGGGCTACGACCTCCAGGCTGCACTGCTGGAACTCGAGTCCCTGGCGGCCCGTCTGGAAGGCGGGGAGACCACCACCCGCGTGAAACCGGAAGCGGAAACCAGGTTCGCCGAGATGGCCGGCAGCTTCCTGGTCGAGGACGGCGTTTTCCGCAACGACGACTTCGCCCTGAAGGCGCCCTTGTTCCGCATTGCGGGCCGGGGCGTGCTGAATCTTCCCGGGGACCTGATCGACTACAGCGTGGACGTCAACGTCGTCGATACCGTGGAGGGGCAGGGCGGCGCGGCGCTCGCGGAACTCAAGGGCGCGCGCATTCCGCTCAGAATCCGCGGCCCGCTCGCCGAGCCCGGCTTTACCCTGGATCTTTCCTCGCTGGTCGAGGAGCGGGCGAAGAAGGAACTGAAAAGGAAGCTGCTGGAGAAGGTCGGGGTTCCCCTGCAGAAGCTGACACAGGGGGCACCGGAGAATGCCGCCAAAGACAAAAAGCAGGAGCAGGAACTGGAGGATCTGATCCGGAAGAAGCTTGAGGACGGCAAGGAAAAACTGAAAAAAGGCCTGCTGAAGGGTCTCGGATTCTGAACGGACACAACCGGGTATGGGTACAATGTCAGGCCACCTCGTTTCACATCCGGGCTGTTTTCAACGCAATGGATCTTTCCCAGGCTGTCCTGGATCACTTCGAACCGGTTGGCCGGCATCGCGTGCGGCCAGTCCGCATTCCGCTGCTGTCCGGAACCGTGCCGGCGGAAGGGCGCTGATGCCCGCCTCCGCGGATACCGGGGCAGGTGCACCGGGCGTCCGGTGCCATTCGGCGACTCCCTGATGCGGCACGCAATAGACCGTTTCATGGACAGGTCCCGGGGTACTGCCCGGGGGAACCGGGAATCCGCATGATTTCATCCGGTGTGATGCCCGAGTGGCTCCAGGCCTCGGAAGTGATCCGGCTGGAGGCATTCCTGGCGGGATTCGTCCTGATCGGCGTCCTTGAGCGGCTCCTGCCGAACAGAACGCATCAATGGCGGGGCAGGGCAGCCGGCCACATCGGCCTTCAACTGGTGAACACCCTGGTGCAACTGGCGATGCTGCTGGCGGCGCCGCTGACCCTGTCCGCAGTGGCGCTCATCGCCCTGTTCAGCCAGTTCGGGCTTCTCAACCACCTCCAGATGGGGCTTTGGACGAAGATTGTCATTGCCTGGCTGGTGCTGGACCTGGCGTCCTACTGGTGGCATCGTGCCTGGCACGGCGTCCCACTCCTGTGGCGGTTCCACCGGATTCATCACCTCGACCCCGCACTGGATGTCCTGACCACCTTCCGGACCCATCCCGTGGAAACCGCCCTGACGATCCTGTTCAAGGGGTGCATCGTCTACCTGCTGGGCGTTCCGCTGCTCGGCATCATCCTGTACGAGGTGGTCGTCGCCGTCATGGCGCTCTGGATTCACGGCAATGTGCGCATTCGCCCCGGGGCCGACCGGTTCCTGGCACTGCTGCTGATCACTCCGGGGCTGCACCGCATCCACCACGGTGCCCTGGAATCGGAATATTCCCGTAATTTCGGCCTGGTCCTGTCCCTCTGGGATCGCATTTTCGGTACCTACATGGCTTCCCGCCCGGAAACGGCGTCCGGTCCGGGGATTGCCTCCCAGGACACGGCCGCTGCAATGACCCTTTCAGGAATGATATGGTTGCCGTTCAGAAAAACTGCCTGACTGCCGTATTTCCATGACCATCGATCGCAAACTGCTGGAAATCCTGGTCTGCCCGGTTACCAAGCAACCGGTCTCGGTGCTGACTGCCGGCAAGCTCGAGACCCTGAACCTGGCCATCGCAGGGGGAAGTGTCCTGAATCATGGGGGAGGCAAGGTGACGGGGCCGCTGCGAGAGGCCCTGATCACGAAGAACGGCAACACGGTCTATCCCGTGGTCGATGGCATACCCGTGATGCTGGAAGACGAGAGTATCGATACCGTCCAGTTGGGGGACTGGTAGGAGTTCGAAGGGTGCTGGCGCAGGCGCCATCGCGGCCACCGCTTCCCTTCCGGCGGCGGCATCGTGGAAGGGCCAATTAAGCCGGTCTTCAATGACACTGAAATCCGGCTCTAACACGCAAGAAATGTTTCCCGGCCGGACGTATGCTTCGCGGCGGATCCAGGATCGCGGTCCGCCAGAACGGGGGCGCGTCCAATTGCACCGGGGTGGCCGGAATCGCTGTAAGCCGCCGACAGTCATGAGCGCCGTACTGACACCCGACCATCTCGTGTGGACTACCCCTTCGCCGGTCACCACGGTGAAGGTCGATTGCGGCCATGTCGACGTGGCGTGGCGGGACGGCAAAACCCACCGGTTTCATCCCCTGTGGCTGCGTGACAACTGCGTATGCGGACAATGCCTGCACCAGGGCACCAGGGAACAACTCCTCGATATCCGTGACGTGCCCCTTGACATCGCCGCCCGGGATGCCCGGATGGACAACGACGGCGCGGTCAGCGTCTCGTTCAGCGACGGACACAAGAGCCGGTTCCATCCCGGATGGCTCTGGGCGCATGCCGGTGAAGACTGGACACTCGCGCCCCTCGAACCGGTCCACTGGACCGTGGAACCCCTTGCCGAACCGCCGACCTTCGACGGGCCGGCGGCCAAGACCGACGACGCATTGCTGGCCGAAGCGCTCGCCGCCTTTGAACGTTACGGCATCGTGCGGCTGCGCGATCTGCCGAGGGAACCGGGCACCGTCGAGGCTTTCGCGCTGATGATCGGCCCCGTACGCGAGACCCAGTTCGAGCGTGTTTTCAATGTCAAGTCCCGGGCCGACGCGGACAGCAACGCCTATACACCGGGCGCGCTGAGCGGACATGTTGATTTGCCGACCTGGGAGGCGACGCCCGGCATCCAGATCCTGCACTGCCTGGAGAACTCGGCAGCCGGCGGCGAAAGCGTGATGATCGACGGTTTCGCCATCGCCGCCGATCTCCGGGATCACGAGCAGGAGATCTTCCACAACCTGAGTACCGTCTGCTGGTCCCATTCGAGCCGCAAGCCGGATACCGGATACCGCTGGCGGGCGCCGATCATCGAACTGGGACCGGGAGGCGAGCTTTCCGCCATCCGCATGACCGCGTTCAGCCGGGATCCCCTGCAGGCGGCGACGGAACTCATCGGGCCAAGCTACCGGGCATTGCGCCGGTTTCTCGAACTGATGGAGGATACCCGGTACCGCATGGTCTATCCGTTCTCGCCGGGTGATCTGGTGATGTTCGACAACCGCCGGATCCTGCACGGCCGGCAATCCTACGATCCGGCGAGCGGGAACCGCCATCTGCAGGGAATCTACATCGACCGTGACAGCGCCAGGGCCAAACGGCGTGTCATCGAGCAGCAGCGCCTGCGCCGGGCAGCCGGCGCCGGGAGCCAGGCAGGATGAGTATTCCGGATACCATGTATGCCGCGCTCCTCACGGGGTACGGGGGACTCGACAGGCTCGAATACCGTCCGGATGTGCCGGTTCCCGATCCCGCCCCAGGCTGGGTCCTGGTCCGTGTCACCGCCGCCGGCATGAACAACACGGACATCAACACACGGACCGGCTGGTATCACCGGGAAGTGGGCAGTGGCACGACGGCCGAGGGCGGCACGGGCGGCTTCGGGGTTGCCGCGGGCGGCATGGGGGACTGGGCCGGGGACATCCGGTTTCCACGCATCCAGGGTGCGGACTGCGTCGGCCGCATCGCCGCGGTCGGCGATGGCGTCGATGCCGGCAGGATTGGCGAAAGGGTTGTCTGCATGCCCTATATCTACGATCCGGACGACCCGCATTGGTTCGAGAATGCGGGGTTCCTGGGCGCCGAGTTTGACGGGGCATTCGCCCAGTTCGCCACTGTGCCGTCGCGCAACGCGCACCCGATCCCGGAAGACGCGCCGTTCACGGACCAGCAACTCGCAACCCTGCCCTGTTCGGGCGGCACCGCGATGAACATGATGATCCTGTCCGGGCTGGGGGCAGGGGACGTGGTGCTGGTAACCGGCGCATCCGGCGGAGTCGGGACGTTCCTGGTCCAGATTGCCCGGCACGCCGGCGCCGCGGTTGTCGCCGTATGCGGCGCTTCGAAAGCCAATGACGTACGGGCCATCGGGGCGGACGCCGTCATTGAACGGGGCTGCGGGGATCTTGCCCGCGCCGCACTTGCGGCGGTCGGCGGGCGGCAGTTCACCCTGGTCGCGGATGTGGTCGGCGGCGAGGAATTTCCAGGGTATCTGTCGGTCTTGCGCCGGGGCGGCCGCTACGTGACAGCGGGCGCGGTCGCGGGACCCCGGGTCGGGCTGGACCTGAGGACGCTCTACCTGAAGAGCCTGTCCTTTTTCGGTTCGACGGTGTACCTGAAGGAAACCTTTCCGGCGCTCATCGGGATTCTCCTGGACGGCGGCCTTGAGCCGGCTGTCTACAGTGAGTGGCCGCTGTCGGATATCCGCAGGGCCCAGGAGGCGTTTCTGTCAAGGACCCATGTCGGCAGTATGGTACTGGTCCCGCCAGGGGAAGGAGCAAGCGGATGAAGGTCACGGGGCTGACCGTCTACGTCGTGCGGCTGGATGCCTGGCAGGCCGAGACCCGTTACTCCGCCGACGTCAGGATCGGGCAGAACCTGGAAACCAGCATCGTGCGCCTGGACACCGATGCCGGGCTGGTCGGCTGGGGGGAGACGCTCACGCCGCCTCCCTATTACCATCCGACGGCGCCGGAAAGCACACGTGCCGCGATCGGTCTGATCGCGCCGCTGGTTCTTGGCGCCGACCCCCGCCGGAACCGCCGGATCATGGAAGACATCCGTTTCATGCTGCGCGGACATGAACCGGCCAAATCCGTCATCGACATGGCGCTCTGGGATCTTGCCGGCAAGGCCCATGGTCTTGCGCTCGTGGACCTCTGGGGCGGACGGGTTGTCGATGACATGCCGGTACTCTGCCTGGTGGGTCTCGGCACCCCCGAAGAGCAGGTCGCCAATATAGGCGGGTTCCGTGATCGGGGCTACAGGCTGTTCCAGGTCAAGGTCGGCATGGGAACGGCTGGCGATGATATCGCCCGAATCGAGGCCTGCATGGCGGCGATGCGGCCCGGTGAACGGTGCTGGTTCGACGCCAACCGGGGCTGGAATGTCGACCAGGCCATGCAGATCATGCCCCGGGTCCGGCACCTGTCCCCGCTGATCGAACAGCCGTGCGAAACCTACAGGGAATGCCTGACCGTCTCCCGCCGCACCGGCATGGGCCTGATGCTGGACGAGATCATCCATGACCAGGACGACCTGTTTCGTGCCGCCGGGGACGGGATCATCGATGTCGCGGTCCTGAAGCTGGGCACTACCGGCGGGATCAGCGAGCACCGGCATCTTGCCGAGCTGGGCCTGCGCCTGGGTTTGCCGATGCGGATCGAGGATTTCTACGGCACCGGACTGACGCTGGCCGCCGTCTGCCACCTCGCCCAGGGCCTGCCCGGGCGCGCGACTTTCGGACTCTACGATTACCACCTGCCAGAGGTTCCGGTTGTGAAGAACCCGTTCCGGGTCGTCAACGGACGCGTCCGGGTGCCGGAAGACTGCGGCCCGGGGCTCGGTGTCGAGCCGGACCGGTCGATCCTGGGCGATCCGGTGGTTGTGTACGCCTCGTGAGCCGGCAGGCCGAACGTCTGCGCCGCCTGCTGTACCCGCGGAGCATCGTTTACGTCGGCGGCGGCTCGGTCGGGCCGGCTATTACCTACACCCGCAAGCTCGGTTTTTCCGGGGAACTGTACGCGATCAACCCGCACCGCAATGACATCGGCGGGATACCTTGCGTCAATAGCGCAGCCGATCTTCCGGAATCACCCGATGTCGCTTTCGTGCTGGTGCCGGGGGCAAGTGCCGCTGATGCCGTTCGCGACCTGGCAAGGGCCGGTGTCGGTGCCGCCGTCGTCGCCAGCTCGGGATTCGCGGAGGCCGGCCGCCGGGATCTTGAGGATGCGGTCATCGAGGCGGCCGGCGACATGCCCCTGCTCGGACCCAACAGCCCCGGTTTCTCGAATTTCCTCGACGGGGTCTCGGTGATGCTTGACAACATGGGCATGCACACCTGCGAGCGGGGCATCGCCGTCGTCTCGAACGGCGGTGCATACATGACCGACATGGCCTGCTCCGATCGGTCCTTGCCCATCGCCCTGATGGTGGGCCTCGGCAACCAGGGAGCAGTGACCATCGCCGACATGCTTGAAGTGGTGCTTGACGATGACCGGGTGACGGCGGTGAATCTCTACTTCGAGAGTCTCTACGACGTCGCGCGTCTTTCCGAGGCCGCGCTGAAAGCTCACCGCAAGGATGTCCCCGTGGTTGTCCTGAAGGCCGGACGGACCGAGGCCGGCACCAGGGCCGCGACAACCCACACCGCGGCGATGACCGGCGATGCGGTGATCGCATCCGCCCTGTTCCGCCGCCTCGGGTTCATCGAGGTCGAGACCGGGAGCGAGGCGATGGAAACCCTGAAGATGCTCTCCATCGCCAGCCGACCGAATGGCCGCCGGGTCGGTTTCGCCACCAGTTCGGGCACCTATGCCGCCATCGGTGCCGATCTGGCCGAACAGGCCGGACTGGAACTACCCGCAATATCGCCGGACCGCAGGGGGGTCTTGCAACCGCTGATGGAGCCGTTCAGCGTCCCCAACAATCCCATCGATCTGGCGACCGCGCAGTTCTGGTCCGATGATGATCAGCGCCGGCTGTTCGATGCCTTCCTGGCAAGCGGATTCGACATCGCCATACAGTGCATGTCGTTCCCGGCCGAGGATACGTGGGAGGACGAGAGCTGGTATCGCTCCTCGAGGATTTTTGCCGAATCGGCAAGGGCGGCCGGCTTGCCGGCCGTGTTCGTCTCGTCGATCCATGAAGGCCTGCCGGGGAAGGCGCGCGACATGCTGACGGGTCTCGGCGTCGCGCCGCTTCAGGGATTTCACGACGGTTTGCGGGCCATCTCGAATGCGGTCCGGCGGGCGGAGGCAGGCGGGCGTGCTGCAGCAGCCATGCGCCTGCCCGAACCGTATTCCCTGCCCGGACCCGGCGTGCCCGTCGACGAGGCGGCGGCTAAGGAACTGCTGCGGAAAGCCGGTGTGCCGACCCCGGCCGGCGTAGTCTGGACAGGCCCGGAAACTCCTTCCGGTATCACCTATCCCGTCGCGCTCAAGTTCTGCGATGCATGCGTCACGCACAAATCCGAGTTCGGCGGCGTGGTGCTGGACATATCGTCGGCGGATGAACTGCTCGCGGCGCGGCAGCGCATGCTGGAAGCCGCCTGCCGGCGGGGGCTTCAGGTCGACCGGTTTCTCGTCGAGGCGATGATCGGGAGGGGTGTCGGCGAGTTGCTGATCGGCCTTCGGCATGTGGCGGGGGTCGGCCAGGCGCTGACGATTGCGTCCGGCGGTATCGGGACGGAACTGCTCGGCGACGGCGAGACCCTGCTGTTGCCGGCGACCAGGAGCGATGTCGGATCGGCTCTTCGTAGCCTGAAACTGTTTCCGCTGCTCGATGGCTGGCGCGGGGGCCCGAAGGCGGACATCGAGGCGGCAACCGATGCCGTCATGTCGGTCTGCGACTTTGCCGAGGCCCGCCGGGAGACATTGCTGGAACTAGAGATCAACCCGTTGATCCTTCGTGCGGAAGGACACGGCGCATGCGCTGCCGACGCGGTGCTGCGGTTTACCGGGAAAACCATCCAATGAACTACGAACACCTGCTGTACGACGTCGAGGACAGGATCTGCACCATCACCCTGAATCGCCCCGAGGTGCTGAACGCGGTCAACTCGAAACTCTGCACCGAGATCGCGGAAGCGCTGCATGCCGCCGATCGGGATGTGAACGTCAACGTCATCGTGCTCAAGGGAGCGGGACGGGCATTCTGCTCCGGACACGACCTGAAACAGGATGCCGATGAGCCACGTGAGATCTATGGCTATTACGAGCACTACAAGGCCGAATTCGACGAGTTCACGACGATCTGGAAGATCACCACACCGGTGATTGCATCCGTGCACGGTTACTGCATCGGCAAGGGTTTCGAGTACGCCATGATGGCGGACATTGCGATCGTCTCCGAGGAAGTCAGGATGGGACTCGGCGAAATGCGGTACGGCATCCCGGCGATCACGCTGACCATCCCCTGGAAGATGGGCATGAACGACGCCAAGGAAATGGTGCTGGCCGGCATGGACATATCGGCCAGGGAGGCCAGGGCCCGGGGCATGATCACGGCCGTCTGCAGCCGGGACGAACTCGAGGAACTGACCTCCAGGACGGCGCGCCGCCTGGCACTGATGCCGCGCGACATGCAGAAGATGCACAAGGCCTATCTCAACCGGGTCTACGACCGTATGGGCTTCTGGCAGGCCAACCGGGATTATCTGGAGGTGCTTGCCATACTCGGTACACAGCCCGTGCCGGAGTACGAGCGGTTTTCCCGGACGACGCAGGAAAAGGGGCTGCGCGCGGCGCTTGCGGAGGCCAACGAGCCGTTCGATGCACTCGAGAATGATTGACACAGGCGGTTGATGGGCATAGGCCAATTGAGCCGTCAAATCGTCCGCCCCGGTGGCGGTCCCGGTCCGCCGAATCCGTGAACACCCGGTACCGGGCTTTCAGGATCAGTTCCGCTTGCGCAGCCCGACACCCCGCATCAGCTTGCGGTGGCGCTTGCTGGTCAGGCGGTCATGCGCGTATTCCGCCTGCTTCATCTGGCTGCCGATATCATCCTCCTTGTCGGGCCTGCGCTGGACGTAGCTGCCGTCCGGGAGCATGTCCCACGCGTTCCGCTGGTCGTCGAGCAGGGTGTCGAGGATCAGGCGGAGCTCCTTCTTGAGGGGTTTCGTGACGATGTCCGTGACCACCTCCACGCGGCTTTCCAGGTTCCGGGTCATCAGGTCAGCCGAACCGATGAGGTACTCTTCCCGGCCGCCGTTGCGGAAATAGAAAATCCGGCTGTGTTCCAGGAACCGGCCCACGATGCTGATCACGCTGATGTTGTCCGATACGTCAGGCAGGCCGGGACGCAGGCGGCAGGAATCCCGGACAATCAGTTCCACGCGCACCCCCGCGCCGGATGCGCGGTACAGCGCCCGGACAATGTCCCGGTCCTCGAGCGCGTTGCATTTCATCTGGATCAGCCCGGGACTGCTTTCGCCGTGGAGTTCGATTTCGCGATCGATCTTGGCCAGGAGCGCCTTTTTCAGGTGCTTGGGGGCAGGCAGGATCCGGCGGTAGTTGCGCTTGGGGGTGTAGCCGGTGGTGAGATAGTTGAACAGCTCGGTGACGTCGTGGCCGATGTCCTCCTCGCAGGTCAGGATGCCGATATCCGTATAGATTCGCGCGGTGCCGCCGTGGTAGTTGCCGGTACCGATGTGGACATAACGACGCAGGCCCGAAAAGTCCTGGCGTACCACCAGGATGACCTTGTTGTGGGTTTTCAGGCCCACCACGCCGTAGGTTACGTGGATGCCGGCCTGTTCCATCCGCTCCGACCACCGTATGTTGGCCGCCTCGTCGAACTTGGCCTTCAGTTCCACCACCACCGCGACCTGCTTGCCGTTCTGCGCGGCGCCGATCAGCAGGTCGACGATCCGGGTTTCCTCGTCAGTGCGGTACAGGGACATCTTGATGGCACGCACCTTGGGATCCCTGGAGGCCTCCTCGAGGAACCGCACCACGGATTGTGCGAAGGATTCATAGGGATGCTGCAGGAGCAGTGACTCCGCTTCGCGGATGATGTAGAAAATACTGCGCTGGGTGTCCTGCAGACGGTAATGCACCACGGGATGGTGCGGCGGGTCGTGCAGCTCCGGCACCGCCAGGGTGGCAAGCTGGAACAGGTTTCGCTGCGCCATCAGGGTGGAAGTCTCGAACACGTCCGTTTCCGAGTTCAGTCCAAGCTCCGCGGTGAGAAGACTCTTGCGCACCTCGTTCATGCCCTCGCTGACCACCATCCGCACGATGGGTGCGATGCGCCGGTCCCTCAGCTCGGATTCGATCAGTTCCAGCAGGTCGTTGGCGCCGGATTCGGCCCGTTCCGCGGCGGCGTTGCGGGCGACAAAGAAGAAGTCATGGGCAACGATGGTGACTTCCGGAAAGAGGATGTCCAGGTTGTGGGCGATGACCTCTTCGAGCGGAACATAGTGATGGCGGTCGGAGATCTGGAGAAATCTCGGCACGCCGACTCCGATGGGCACCTTCACCCGCGCAAGATTCAGGTCCTTGTCGCCCGTACCCTGGTTGGGGTCGCCCAGTATGGTGACCAGGATGTTGAGGGAAAGGTTGGAGATGAAGGGGAACGGGTGCGCCGGATCCACCACCTGGGGAGTGATCAGGGGAAAGATGTTGTCGAGGTAATGCCCCCGCACCTGCTCCTTTTCCAGGGGATCCAGGTCGAGGTAGCTCCTGATCCGGATATCGTAGCGGCCGAGGTCCTCGAGCAGTGTCGGCAACTGCCGGTCCCGTTCCGCCTCGATTTCCCGGACCAGCGTCCAGCATTTGTCCAGCTGGGTCTGCGGCGTGGCCCCGTCCACGGTCAGTTCGCTCACCCCGGCGGCATCCTGCAGCTTGAGCCCGCCGATCCGCTTCATGAAGAATTCGTCGAGGTTGGACGCAAAAATCGCAAAGAACTTCAGCCGTTCCAGAAGCGGAGTTCTCGGATCCGTGCTCTCGTGGAGCACGCGGCGGTTGAACTGCAGCCAGGTGAGCTCGCGGTTGAGATAGAGGGAAGGATCGTCCAGGGAAACCGGGGACTTGGCGGTTTCCCGTCCGCGAGCCGTCATTTTCCTGCGGTTCACGCGATGTACCGTGGCACCCTCCCCGCGGGCGGAGGTGTCCACCTTCTGGTCTTCGGCCTCTTTGAGAGCCATTAGGTCGCTGGATTCGTTCACGGGAGGGTCAAACAGGGGCAATGAGGGATCCGATATTCGATTGTAACCCAATGATATGACAGATTTGTGTCGAACAGGGAAATGCCTTGTTGGGGTTTAACTATTGAAATCAATTCGATATTAAGCGATATTAAGGGTAATTCAACTCTTGGAGCAATCGCGCCAGCGATGAACGACAATTCCGGGTCGAGTAGCGGCCTGAACCTCTTCAACCCTTTGCCGCATGCAACAGTTGCTGTCACAGCTTGGTCAGTACTGGGCTTCCGTGGTCGAATTTTTCACGTTCGACACGGCCCTCCTGTCGGAACCGGACATGATCGTCCGGCTCTGCGTACAGCTGTTGCTGCTCGCCGGCTCCGCGTTCTTCTCGAGTTCTGAGACCGCCCTTTTTTCGCTGTCGCGGCTGGATCTGCAACAGCTTCGGCGGGAAAGGAATCCCCGCGCCGAAACCATCCATGAACTGCTGGACCAGCCCCGCAGGCTGATCATCTCAATCCTTTCCGGCAACGAGCTGGTCAACATCGCGGCATCCGTGAACATGGCGGGAATCCTCGTCGTGTTGTACGGCGGGGAGGATGCGGGCTGGATCAACCTGATCGTCATGGTGCCGCTGCTGCTCCTGGTCGGCGAGGTGACGCCCAAGACCGTCGCCGTCTCGAACCCGGTGCGATACAGCGCCCGCATCGTGGCGGTGCCGATGAAGCTGTGGGTACAGTTGATCTCGCCGGCGCTCTGGGTCATCCGGGAGATCGCGGACCGGATCACCACCTGGATGGTGGGAGAGGCCAAGGCCGCCGACAATATCCTCCAGGTGGATGAATTCCTGACTCTCGTGGAGCAGGTCTCGAAAGAGGGCGTGCTCGACGCCACCGAGCGGGCGCTGATCTATAACCTGCTGGACGCCGGGGAGACGGAAATCGTCGAGGTGATGGCGCCCCGCACCCAGATGGCGTTCATCAACTACGACATGCCCTTTACCGAGGTGGTGGAGAAATTCATCGCCTACCGTCATCCGAGGGTCCCGGTTTTCAAGACCCATCGCGACAATCTCGTGGGCTTTCTCCATGCCGAGGACATCCTGCGTCTGGTGCTGGACGACAAGGATATCGACAACATGACCATCGAGGACGTGATGCATCCCCCGGTGGTGGTTCCGCTGACCAAGAAGGTGGATGAGATGTTCGACTTTTTCCAGCAGCACAAGGTCCGTGCCGCGGCCTGCCTGAACGAATTCGGCGGTGTGGACGGGTTCATCACCATGCGCGGGGTGCTGAGCTACATTTTCGGCGACATCAGCGGCGGCACGCCCGCCACGGCAAAGTTCTATACCGAGAAGGACATCAACGTGTACGACGTGCCCGGCGAGATGCGCTTGACGGATTTCGATGACCTGACCAATTTCGGCATCCTGGACCCCCGGATGACCACCATCGGCGGGGTGGCCTTCCGCCATCTGGACCGGTTGCCCCGGGTGGGTGACCAGGTGACGTTCGACGATATCCAGATCGAGGTGCTGGAGATGAACGAGCACCGGATCGCCAGGGTGCGCGTCGCCCAGGGGGTCGATCTCGACGACCTGATCGACGACAGCGACGTCCATGTGACCGAACAGGAGGATCTCAAGGACAAGACGCTGGACCGACCCGACGCCGAAGAGGTCGAGGAGGGCATCGATGAGGAGCTCGAGATCATCGGCGAGGAGGAGGCGGACCAGTTCGATGAAAACGGGGATGGATTCAAGGCCCCGCGCACGGGGACCGAGCCATGACCGTCATCCTCGTCCTTCTGCTGATCATATTGCTGCTGCTTTTGAAGGGTTTCTTCTCCGGCTCGGAAATCGCCCTCGTAAACTGCGACAAGGTGAAGCTCAACGCCCGCGCCAACCAGGGCGACAAGGGGGCCAGGAAGGTGCTGCACCTGTACAAGACGCCGGAGATCATGCTGGGAACCACCCTCGTCGGCACCAATATCGCCACCGTGGCCCTGACGACCCTGGCGACCATCCTGTTCATCAACCTGTTCGGGGACACCGGGGAATTCTGGGCCTTCGCGGTGTTTACCCCTTTGCTGCTGATCCTGGGTGAGATCGTTCC
>JAJDTE010000213.1:0-27513 GCA_022827325.1 Gammaproteobacteria bacterium
GTGTAACTGATTGTTTTTATGGTGGCTACGGGTAGATTCGAACTACCGACCCCATCATTATGAGTGATGTGCTCTAACCAACTGAGCTACGTAGCCACGGGGGGCGCGAAGCGTACCCCAAAGCGGTAGTGGGTTCAAGCTGAAGACATGAGGTGTCAACCCTACTAAGAAATGTCCCCTTTTCTCCAACTCAGACATGTCCCCTTTTGGTTTCAGGGAGTGGAATGGCGAGGGGGGCGATTATGATGAGTCATCAGGAGCCGGACCGATTGGCAGTGATCCGGCACGTCTGCGGTTGGTCCGAGCAATCGGTCGGCGGGCCCGTTCCGGCCCAGCCGGCAATCGTGATGCGGCGGCAAATCCACCTGCGGATCGCCCCCCGGATGGTCTCCCGGTTTGCAGTTTGCGGTCCAGGGTGGACAATACTGCGGATAAGGGCCGGGCCCGGAACAGGGGCGGCGCAATCAACGGCAATATGACGGGAGGACGTCTGATGTTCTATCTGCTCTTGCAGACCTGGATATGGATTCTCGCTGCGGGGCTGCTTGGCCTGGGCATCGGCTGGCTGATCTGGGGCCGCAGAAATCCCGCGGAGCGGCGTGCCATCGTGGATGTCAATCGCCTGCTGCGGGAACTGGCGGCGTGCCGGTCGCGATGCAGGGAACTCGAGGCAGCGGGTTCGGGGACTTCCTGATCGGGTCCCGGGTCCGCGCCGGGCCGGCATCCCGGGGGCTGATTGCCCTTGGGGATAGGTCACAGGGACCGCATCGCGCTGGCGAGGTAGTCCCAGACGTATTCGGCGTAGCTCCAGCGCACCTGGATGTCCCAGGTTTCGCCATCCCCGTGGTAATGCAGCAGCACGCTGGCGTGGCCAAAACGGGTCTGGGCGATGTTGCCCGTGGGAAACGCCTCGTGGTACAGATCAAGGGGGCAGCCCCTTCGCAGTATCGCCGCGGCATCGGGGCCGCGCAGCCTGAGCACCGTGTAGTAGTCGGATACCTCGGTCACCGCATGGTGCGTGCCGGACAGCGACTGCGCCAGGCCCTCCTCGAGCGATTCGGCGGCATCCAGGTCACAGTGCAGCAGCCACTCGTCCGGGCCGAGCCAGAACAGCCTGCAGGACTGGTACTCGTTGTAGGTGTTGGCCCTGACGGGCGGCTCAAGACCGAGGACGGCCTTCACACCCGCGACGAACGCGGGGTCCTCCGCATCGCCGCGGATGTTGAGCTTGCCCTTGAGGCCCATCTCGCGCAGTGAATTGGTTCCCTCAATCTTCTCCCTTGCCCGGCAGGAGGAGGTGAGGGGAATTTCTTCGGTGCTGGCGTACATGAAAGCTTCCTCAGCTCAGGAAGACCGGATCGGTGACGGTCACCCGGTGACTGCCGCCGTCCATGAGTGAAACCGAAAGCGTCTCCCCCTTGCGGTTGAACCCGTCCTTGATCAGCGCCATGGCGATGGAGCGGCCGACATTGGGGCTCATGTAGCTGGAGGTCACATGTCCCAGCATGTTCATGGGCGGTGAGTCCCGCAGGGGCTCTACCACGTGGGTGCCTTCCGGCAGGACGAACACGGGATCCTCGGTAAGCAGGCCCACGAGCTGCTTCCGCCCTTCCCGGGCAGTGTCGCTGCGGGCATGGGAGCGGCGGCCGAGAAAGTCGCCTTTCTTCTTCGACACGATCCAGTCCATGCCAAGGTCCATTGGCGTCACCGTACCGTCGGTGTCCTGCCCGGCGATGATGAACCCCTTCTCCGCACGCAGCACGTGCATCGACTCCGTGCCGTAGGGGCAGAGCCCGTGTTCCTTGCCCGCGTCGGCGAGGGCCTCCCAGAGGGCCAGGCCGTGGCGGGCCCTGACATTGATCTCAAATGCGATACCGCCGGTGAAGCTGATGCGGAACACCCGCGCGGGTATGCCCGCAACCGGGAATTCCTGCATGGACATGAAGGGAAAGGCGTCATCGTCCAGGGGGCGGTCGCACAGCGACGACAGGAGGTCCCGCGCCCCCGGTCCGGTGATGGACGCCACCGCCCACTGTTCCGTCACGCTGGTGCAATAGACCTCCCAGGAGGGCCACTCGGTCTGCAGCCACTCCTCCAGCCAGTTCATCACCCGCGCGGCGCCGCCGGTGGTGGTGGTCATGTGGTAGTGGTGCTCGCCCAGGCAGGTGGTGACGCCATCATCGAATATCATGCCGTGCTCGTTCAGCATCAGCCCGTATCGGCAGCGGCCGGGATTGAGCGAATCCCAGGCATTGGTGTAGACCATGTTGAGCAGCCGCAGGGAATCCCTGCCGCGGATGTCTATCTTTCCCAGGGTGGAGGCGTCCATTATCCCGACCGTTGTCCGCGCGGCCCTGCATTCGCGCTGCACCGCATCGTGCATGGATTCCCCCGGCAGCGGAAAGTAGTAGGGCCGTTTCCAGTCGCCCACGTCCTCGAACATCGCACCGTTGGTCTCATGCCAGGGATGCATGGGGGTTTTCCGTTTCTGCAGAAACAGCTCTCTCCTGTCGTGACCCACGATGGCGCCGAAGGTCAGGGGCGTGAAGGGGGGACGAAAGGTCGTGACGCCCACCTCGGGAACGGGCAGGCCGCGGATATCCGCCATCACGGACAGGGCGTTGAGGTTCGACGTCTTGCCCTGGTCGGTGCCCATGCCGGTGGTGGTATAGCGCTTGAGATGCTCCACCGAGACGAAGCCCTCCCGCGCGGCGAGGGCGATGTCCGCCACGGTGGAATCGTTGTGCAGTTCGTGGAAATGCTTGCCGGGCCCCCGGCCCACCGGGTGATCGGTGGGCAGGATCCAGAGCGGACGCATGCCTCCCTCGGTAATCTCGTCGACGGCGGGGGAATCCGCCGCCACGACCCTGCCGAAGCCCGCGTCCCGGGCGGCGGCGGCCCCGGCTTCCGCCCCCTGCGCGAGGCATACGGGCAGCGTCCAGGCGGCCCTGCATGCGCCGGCCTCGTGGCCGGGATTGTTCGCGGACCTTGCGCCGGGAACGAAGCAGTGCTGATCCTCAAGGTAGCGGAGTTTCCCCTTGCCCTGGCTGAACAGGTGCACGGTGGGGTTCCATCCGCCGGAGACTGCCAGCAGGTCGCAGTGGACCGTGTCGCGGCGACCCCGGACGTCCGAGCCGCTGTCGGAGAGTTTCATGACCGCCGCCGCGCGGATCCGCCCGCCCCGGTACCTGACCCCGGCGACCGTGCTGTCTTGCCGGATGCCGATGCCGGCATCGCGCGCCTTGGCCACCAGGGCGCCGTCGGGATCCTTCCTGACGTCGATCACTTCCACGTCAGCGCCGGCATCGGCCGCCTCCAGGGCCGCGAGATAGGCGCTGTCGTTGTTGGTCAGCACGCCGACCCGGCGTCCGGGAAGCACGGCAAACCGGTTGATGTAGGTCCTTAAGGCGCCTGCCAGCATGATTCCGGGCCGGTCGTTGTCAGCGAAGACCAGGGGGCGCTCGATCGCGCCGGTGGCCAGCACCACCTGCCTTGCGCGTACCTTCCACAGCCGCTCTTTCGGCTGCCCACCCCGGTTCCGGGGACCCAGGTGTTCGCTGACCCGCTCATTGGCCACCAGGAAGTTGTAGTCGTAGTAGCCCGTGACGGTGGTACGGGTCAGCAGGGTCACCTCCGGCAGGTCGCCGAGTTCCGCCACCACGGCGTCGACCCATTCGGCGGCCGGACGGCCGCCGAGCACGGCCGGGTCGGAGAGCAGGGAGCCGCCGAATTCCGGCTTTTCATCCGCCAGGATGACCCGGGCGCCGCTGCGCCCGGCGCTGAGCGCCGCCTGCAGTCCCGCCGGCCCGGCGCCCACCACCAGCACATCGCAATGGGCATGCAGTTTGTCATAGTGGTCCGGGTCGATTTCCTCGGGTGATCTTCCGAGCCCCGCCGCCTTGCGGATGAACTTCTCGTAGGTCATCCAAAAGGACGCCGGCCACATGAACGTCTTGTAGTAGAACCCCGCCGGCAACAGCCTTGACACCCCGGAACTGACTGCGCCCAGGTCGAATTTCACCGACGGCCAGCAGTTCTGGCTCGCGGCGCAGAGCCCGTCATAGAGCTCCACCTCGGTGGCCCGGCGGTTGGGCTCGGTGTGGGCGCCGGATTCCAGTTGCACCAGGGCGTTCGGTTCTTCGGACCCCGCCGAGTAGATGCCCCGCGGACGGTGGTACTTGAAGCTGCGCCCGACCAGATGCACCCCGTTGGCCAGCAGCGCGGATGCCAGGGTGTCGCCCTCATAGCCCTGGTATTCCCGGTTGTCGTACCGGAACCTGAGGGGTGTGTCCCGGTTGATCCGGCCACCCCGGGGAAGTCGATGGATTTGGGTCATGGGGCCGGTTTCCCGTCGTCCGGCCGTGCGCCGGGCGGTGCCGGCTTCGGTTCCCCCGGCTTGTAGGTGGCGTGGATGTGATCCGTCACGGTATCGCGCATGACGTTGAACCAGCGGCGGCAGCCGTGCGCGTGCACCCAGCGCTCGTAGTGAATCCCCTTGGGATTGGTCCGGAAGAAGACGTAATCGCCCCACTCCACCTGGCTCAGGGAATCCGGGTCCCCGGGGCGGACAATGTGGGCCTCGCCGTGGGGATGGAACTCGGTCTGGTCCCTCGGTCCGCACCATGGACAATCGATCAGCAGCACGTCAATTCTCCTTAATCGTCAGTGGGCGACAGCCGCCGCGGCGCCCTCGTCAATGAGCGCCCCGGTGTTGAAGCGGTCGATGGAAAAGGGTTCGGCGATGGGATGCATCTCCCCGCGGGCGATGGAGTGGGCGAAGACATTGCCGGATCCGGGGGTCGCCTTGAATCCGCCGGTGCCCCAGCCGCAGTTGAAGAACAGGTTCTTTACCGGTGTCTTGCCGAGGATGGGGGAGCGGTCGACGGTCACGTCCACGATGCCCCCCCACTGGCGCAGCATCTTCATCCTTGAAAAGATCGGGTACAGTTCGACGACCGGGCCCACGGTCTCCTCGATGATGTCGAAGCTGCCGCGCTGGGAGTAGGAGTTGTACAGGTCGGAGCCCGCGCCGATCACCAGTTCGCCCTTGTCCGACTGGCTGATGTAGGCGTGCACGCTGCCGGACATCACCACGCAGTCGAGTATCGGCTTGACGGGTTCCGAGACCAGCGCCTGGAGCGGGACCGATTCCACCGGCAGGCGGAACCCGGCCATGCCGGCCAGCACGCCGCAGTGTCCCGCCACCACGCATCCCACCTTTTCCGCCCCGATCATGCCGCGCGAGGTGTCCACCCCGGTCACGGTATTGTTTTCGATCCGAAAGCCGGTGACCTCGCAGTTCTGGATGATGTCCACGCCCAGGGCGTCCGCGCCGCGGGCATAACCCCAGGCCACGGCGTCGTGCCGGGCCGTGCCGCCCCGGCGCTGCAGCAGCGCACCCATGACCGGGTAGCGGCAATCCAGGTTGATGAACGGCACCATTTTCTTGACCTGGGTCGGCGACACGAACTCCGAGTCGATGCCGTTCAGGCGGATGGCGCTGCCGCGCCGGCCGATTTCCTGCATGTCATGGACATTGTGGGCGAGGTGCAGCAGGCCCCTCGGGGAGAACATGACGTTGTAGTTCAGTTCCTGGCTGAGGCCCTCCCACAGCTTGAGCGCGTGCTCGTAGATGCCGGCGGATTCGTCGTACAGGTAGTTCGAGCGCACGATGGTGGTGTTGCGGCCCGTGTTGCCCCCGCCGAGCCAGCCCTTCTCGACCACGGCCACGTTGCGGATGCCGCACTCGCTGGCGAGGTAGTAGGCGGTCGCCAGGCCGTGGCCGCCGCCGCCCACGATGACGACGTCGTACGCGCGCTTGGGATCGGGACTTCGCCAGGCGCGCTGCCAGTCCTGGTGGTAGTTCACGGCATTGCGCAACAGGCTGAATATGGAATACCGGTTCATGTATTGGCGGGGTCAGGTTGTGCGGTACAGCACGGAAGGAATCTGCGGACGCTGAAAGCCGGCGAAGTGTAATTCCATTATATCAACCGACTTTGCCTGAATACGACAACGGGAGTCCGCTGAACGCAACCCGGCATCCGGGCCGGGGGGATTGCACGAGGAGGTTAGAATCCCCGTCATGGACACCGACGAAACCAGCATCATACGAGTCGCCCATGGCCTGTGGATCCCGCTCGAGGAAGTGGAACTGACCGCCATCCGTGCCTCGGGCGCCGGCGGGCAGAATGTCAACAAGGTGTCCTCGGCCATCCACCTGAGATTCGATATCGCCGCCTCCTCGCTGCCCGAGCAGGTCAAGGCCCGGCTGCTTCGGCTCCATGACGGCCGGATCACCCGGGAGGGCACCGTGGTGATCAAGGCGCAGCAGTACAGGACCCGGGAGAAGAACCGCCAGGCTGCCCTGGAACGGCTGCGGGACCTGGTGCGGTCGGCAACCGTCGAGCGGCGAAAGCGCATCCCCACCCGCCCGGGCAGGGCGGCCCGGCAAAGGCGCATGGACGACAAGACCCGGCGGGCCAGGGTGAAGGCCTTGCGCAGGCGGGTCTGCGGGGACCAGGACTGAGCGACGGTCCGACGCCGCCACTCCCAAGCGAGGCTATTGGCCGGTGGTCAGAACTCCACGCCCTGGGCAGCCATGACGCCCTCGTCGAAGGCGTGTTTCACCTTGCGCATCTCGCTCACGGTATCGGCGACCTCGATCACCTCCTTCGGCGCGTCGCGCCCGGTCAGGATCAGGTGCATCCACTTCGGTTTCTCCTCCCGGATGAAGTCGGCGATTTCCTGGCCGGTGAACCAGCCGTAGCTGCAGCAATAGTTGATTTCATCCAGCACCACCAGGTCGAACTCGCCGGAGGTGATCTTCTCCTTGGCGAATTCCCAGATTCGGCGGCTGGTTTTCAGGTCCTGTTCGGGATTGTTGGTGTCCCAGGTGAACCCGTCCCCCATGGCATGCCATTCGATGTTGTCGAAGCGGCTGGCCGCCTGGCTTTCGCCGGTCTTCCACTTGCCCTTGATCAACTGGATCACGCACACCTTGAGCCCCCAGCCGGCGGCCCGGAACACCACGCCGAAAGCGCTGGAGGATTTGCCTTTGCCCTCGCCGGTATGCACCAGGGTAATGCCCTGTCTGCGCTCTCTTGACTTCATTTACGATCGGAAAAGGAAAACGCCGAGTGTAGCAGAAGGGTCTTGTTTCCATCCGTTGAAAGCACGGAGCAACGCGGCATGATCCATGGACCCGGACAGTTCGTAGAAAACGGCCTGCAGGGCAAGACAGAACAGCCAAGTTAAAAATGGCAGAGTAGATTATACTACCAAGTAGGCGTATAGCATCCTGAGTTTGGAGGATAGATCAATGCCAATGGTTAAAAAGAGCATTTCCATAACGGACCGGCAAGACCGCTGGATCAAAGCCCAGATTGAAACCGGGGGTATGGCAATGAAAGCGAGATTATCCGTGAGCTGATCCGCGAGAGGCAAACTCGGGAAACCGAAACACCGGAAGAAATCGAAGCCATCCGAGCAGCCCTGATTGCCGCAGAGGAAAGAGTCAAAGAGCACGGATATAGTGAAAAATCGGTCGATGAAATTTGGGAAGAAGCGAAGGCAAAGCACAGGGCGTCGCATGCCTAGATTTGAGCTCACGCCAGAAGAAGGACAGGACCTCCTCGACATTGTGGATTTGAATCCGAAAACCCGCCCACCCGGAACTGTGCCCTGTTGAGTTATCCGTAACCTGATGAAATTTTTTGCAGGACTCCCGATGAAGACAGTTGCCACAACCGGAGCTCATGAGGCCATGACGATTGACCGGGCAGTTTGGGTGGACCCAGGAAGGATGAGCGGCGCCCCCTGCTTCCGGGGTAGCCGGCTACCTGTCCAACAACTTTTCGACTGGCTTGCCGATGGCGTTTCCTTGGATGAATTTGTTGAGGAGTTCGAAATTGATCGGGACGCGGCCTCTGCCGTCCTGATGGCTGCCGGAAGTACGTTTTGTGCCCAAATCGATTGCAAGACCAAGCAAACCCAGCGCACCTGATCCTGAATAGAAGTGAAGGCGCTTCTCGATGTCGGAGTATCGCGACGCCTGACACCCGCTCTCAATAAAGCGCTTGATGGAATCCCGATTCCGATACTGGCACATGCTTCGGAACGGGGAGTAGCTGGCCCGGGCATACGGGGAGGGATTTACTCCACTGCTCACGATGGGCACGGACTGAGTCAGGGGCGGTTCTCAGAACAACGCTGTCCGCAGAGGTTTCTATGAAACAATGGCCCTGGCCAGCCCCAGCACTTTTTGGATGATGTCCGTCGGCGCTGTTTCGATCAGCACCGCTCCTCTTTCCTCGAAATCCAGGGATTTGAGTTGATGAACCAACACAGACCCAGTGGTCACCAAGGATGTCGGAAGAACAACCTCGAGCCTCATGTGCCGGATGGTGCTGGTAATGGGGGCGACAACCGCAAATCCGGTGCGATCGTTGAAAATTCGCTTGGAAATCACAAAAGCGGGACGTCGCTTGATGATTTCTCTGCCGGCACTTGGATCAAAACTGAAATAGACAATATCGCCCTGATCGGGTACGTACATCAAATCTCCTTGCCGACAGGGGGCGCATCTATCCAGGCACGGTCCTCAGCAGTCAGCGCGAAGCATTCCTTCGGACTGTTTTCCAGCAGTTCCTCCAGGGTCGGTTCCTCCAGAACGGGAGTAAGGACAATGCTGTTGTCCTGCAAGGTGAGCCCCAGCCTTGAGCCCACGGTCAGACCCAGCATCTGAATGATCGCTTTGGGTATGCTCACTATGTTGGCACCGCCGGATTGTCGAACGACAATTTCAGTCATGGGCTTCCTCAGATGCGAAGATATTTTACAATAGTATAACTTTTAAGGTTATTTTTCAAGATCTAGTTTATCCTTCGAAAGGCATGCAGTGGATGAATTGAAAAGGCGTTGCCTCATCTTTGCTGTCCATTTCATCATTATCGCCAGGCATCAGTCCGGTTTGCCGGGATCCAGGGCACTCATGATCCACGCCGTGAGAACAAATGTCAGCGACTTGGGAGAATGCGGAGAGCTCTCGTAATGATATTTACGCTATATGTGAAAATCACTGGATACCTTCTTGGGTTGCCTTCGTAGCGGGAAGCGAATATTAGTCACTCCGGGAAATATCCGGATGGACGGGATTCTTAATCATGTTGATAAGGCTTATCGACCCGCATATCATTATTGGAACCTTGGATGAGAGATACAACGAGAGTGAACGGCAACTTTGAAAGCTACAGGAAGTAAGTGATCCCATCTGCTATTGATACAAACCTCATCGGCATCCTGCGTTACACTTTGACCCGAAGATTCGATTCCGGGTAGACGACCGGCGCGTCCCTCGCGCCAAAGACCGACTGCAGCATTGTCCAAGAACGCCACAACCCATCACCGCAACCGGCGCGTCCTCGTCGGCGTGACCGGCGGGATCGCGGCCTACAAGTCCCCTGAACTCGTCAGGCGGCTGATCGACCGGGGCTGCGAAGTGCGCGTTGTCATGACCCGGGGGGCGGGTGCCTTCATCACCCCGCTGACGCTGCAGGCCGTCAGCGGCCATCCCGTGCACGAACACCTCCTCGATGCGGATGCGGAGTCCGGCATGGGCCACATCGAACTGGCACGGTGGGCGGAACTCGTCGTGGTGGCGCCTGCCACGGCCAATTTCATTGCCAGGATCGCCCACGGCCAGGCCGACGACCTGCTGACCACGCTGGCCCTCGCCACAACTGCGGAGGTTGCGGTAGCGCCGGCCATGAACCGGCAGATGTGGCTTCATCCGGCCACCCAGGCCAACCTGGACATCCTGCGCTCACGGGACATCCAAATCATCGGACCCGGCAGCGGCGATCAGGCCTGCGGTGAAACGGGTCCGGGGCGCATGACCGAGCCGGAGGAAATCGCCTCGCTGCTGTCAGGCGACCCGCCCGACCTGGCCTATGCCGGCAGGCGGCTCCTGGTGACCGCCGGCCCGACCTGGGAGGCGCTGGATCCGGTCCGCGGCATCACCAATCACAGTTCCGGGAAGATGGGCTATGCCCTGGCGGCGGCGGCGGCGGACCAGGGGGCCGAGGTGATCCTGGTGAGCGGGCCGGTGCACCTGCAGGTACCGGCGGGCGTGCGCCGCATCGACGTGCGGTCCGCGGATGAAATGCTCGCAGCGGTGCTGGAGAATGTGGCGGGCACGGACGTGTTCGTTTCGGTGGCGGCCGTGTCGGATTTCAGGCCGGCCCGGCCGGCGGAACACAAGATCAAGAAGTCCCCGGGGGAGGACACCATGACGCTCTCGCTGGTGCGCAATCCCGATATCCTGGCGACGGTGGCGGCGCTGGATTCGCCGCCCTTCACGGTGGGGTTCGCCGCCGAGACCCGCGACACCCTGGCAAACGCCCGGGACAAGCTGGCGGGCAAGGGCGTGGACGTGATCGCGGCCAACGACGTGGGCGGCGCCGACAGCGCCTTCGACAGTGACAGCAACACGGTGACCCTGGTCCATGCCGGGGGGGAAATCCCCATACCGACCGCGGACAAGTATGCCGTTGCCGTGGACATGCTCAGGGAGATCGACAGGCTGCTGACCGGGGAATGAAGAGAAAAATCGCGCTCCGGATCCTGGATCCCAGGGTGGAGGCCGAATACGGCCTGCCGGAATATGCCACCGAGGGCTCCGCCGGGCTCGACCTGCGGGCCTGCATCGACGACCCGCTGGAACTGCGGCCCGGACAGGCCGAACTGATCCCCACTGGCATTGCCATCCACATCGGGGATCCCGGGCTTGCCGCCGTGATCCTGCCCCGCTCCGGGCTCGGCCACAAGCACGGCATCGTGCTGGGGAACCTGACCGGGTTGATCGATTCCGACTACCAGGGGCAGCTGTTCGTTTCCTGCTGGAACCGCGGCAGCACGACATTCACCGTCCACCCCGGCGACCGGATCGCGCAGCTGGTCCTGGTGCCCGTGGTGCAGGCGGAATTTGAAATCGTCGCGTCGTTCAGCGAAAGCCGGCGGGCCGAGGGGGGATTCGGTTCCACGGGCTCCGGCTGAGCCGGGGCCCGCGACAGAACGGCGTTCGCCGGCCGGGTCATGCGGCCGACGAACCGAGCGCCTGGTCGATATCCCAGAGGATGTCGTCGATGTTCTCCAGGCCCACGGAAATGCGGATCATGTCGTCGGAGATGCCCGCCCTGACGAGTTCCTCCTCGTTCAGCTGGCGGTGTGTGGTGGAGGCGGGATGGATGATCAGGGTCTTCGCATCGCCGACGTTGGCCAGGTGGCTCATGAAATTCGCATTCTCGATGAACCGCATGCCGGCATCGCCGCCGCCCCGGATGCCGAAGGTCAGGATGGAGCCGGCCCCCCTGGGAAGATACTTCTTCCCCAGGGCGTAATAGGGGCTGTCGGGGTCCCCGGCAAACTTGACCCAGCTGACCGCGGGATGGGACTTGAGGAATTCGGCCACGCGCTGCCCGTTCTCCACGTGCCGTTCCATCCGGATCGGCAGGGTCTCCAGGCCCTGCAGCATGGTCCAGGCGTTGAAGGGGCTCATCGTCGGACCCAGGGTGCGCAGGGTTTCGCAGCGTACCTTCATGGTAAAGCCGAAATCGCCGAAGGTTTCGTAGAAGCGCACGCCGTGATAGCCCTCGGAGGGCTGGGTCATGTCCGGGTAGTTGCCGTTGTCCCAGGGAAACTTGCCGGATTCGACGATCACGCCTCCCATGGAGGTGCCGTGTCCGCAGATGAACTTGGTGGCACTGTGGACCACCACGTCGACGCCGTGTTCGAAGGGGCGGCAGAGATAGGGCGAGGCGAAGGTGTTGTCGATGACCAGGGCGATGCCGTGCGCATGGGCGATTTCGGCCACCGCCTCGAGGTCGAGGACATTGTTGTTCGGATTGCCGATGGTTTCCCCGTAGATGATTCGGGTCCGGTCGGTAATGGCGCGGGCGAAGTTCTGCGGATCGTCCGGGTCCACGAACGTGGTCCGTATCCCCATGCGCTTGAAGGTGACGGCGAACTGCGAGACGGTGCCGCCGTAGAGCGTGCTCGCGGAAACGATCTCGTCGCCTTCCTTGAGCAGGGTCAAAAGGGCGGTCATCTGTGCGGCCATCCCGGTGCTGGTGGCGACCGCGGCGCGTCCGCCCTCCAGGGCGGCCATGCGCTCCTCGAACATCGCGGTGGTGGGGTTGCTGAGCCGGGTGTAGATGTTGCCGAATGTCTGCAGGTTGAAGAGGCTGGCTGCGTGGTCGGTGTCGTCGAACACGTAGGAGGCGGTCTGGTGGATGGGAGCCGCCCGTGCAGCCGTCGAGGGATCCGGCAGCTGTCCGGCGTGCAGGCAGAGGGTCTCGAACCCGAATTCTCTGTCGCTCATGGTCAGGGGTTTCAGTTTGCGATGTATTTGCTGCGGTGACTGGTGATCACCTTGGTATTGACGCCCACGAAGTTGAGGCCGCCGAAGATCCGGGCATGCTCGATCTTCACGCAGTGGTTCTGGACGAACTCAAGGCCCGCGTCGCGGGCGATGTCCCCGGCTTCGCCGTTTTCGATGCCAAGCTGGAGCCAGATCACGCTGGCGCCGATGTCGGCAGCCTGGCGGGCGTAGGCGGGGGTGGTATCCGGTTTCTGGAAGATGTCCACCAGGTCCACCGGCTCCGGAATGGAAGCCAGGTCGGGATAGCACTTCTCCCCCAGGATTTCCTCGTAGTTCGGATTGACCGGAATGATGCGGTAGCCGTGCTCCTGCATGTACTTGGCGGCGAAAAAGCTCGGCCGGTACCAGTTACCGGACAGGCCCACCACGGCCAGGGTGCGGTGCTCGGCGAGGATGCGGCGGAGTGTTGGGGTATCGGACATTGTGTGCCTTCGGGTGTCCTGTGTTCGACAAAGCCGGTATTATCATGTACCACAACCATTCAGGCAAAGCCATGAGTCAAGCGGGGCAGGGTTTGTATGCACAGGGTCTGGACCGGTGCGCGGCCAATTATGCGCCGCTGTCGCCGATCGACTTCCTGGACCGCTCGGCCAGGGTGTACCCGGACCATGCCGCGCTGGTGGACGGCGATGTCCGCCGCACCTGGCGGGAAACCCGCGACCGCTGCCGCCGTCTCGCCTCCGCGCTCCGCCGCCGCGGCGTCGGCCGCGACGATACCGTCGCCATCATCGCCCCGAACAGTGCCGCCATCTTCGAGGCGCACTATGGCGTTCCGATGGCCGGTGCTGTGCTCAACGCCATCAACACGAGACTCGATGCGGACACCGTGACCTTTATCCTGGCCCATGGCGAGGCCCGGGTGTTCATGGTGGATGCGGAACTCGCGGAACTGGGGCTGAAGGCGTGGATGGGGCTGCCCGGCGAGGTGCGCGAGCACATCCTGCTGGTAGGCATACCGGTTGCGGGCCTTGAAAATGTCGAGGGCGCCCTGGACTACGAGGCGCTGCTGGCGGAGGGCGACCCCGGCGACGACCTGCCGGATGTGGCGGACGAATGGGACGCGATCACTCTCAACTACACCTCCGGCACCACGGGCAATCCCAAGGGCGTGGTGTACCACCACCGCGGCGCCTATCTGAATGCCCTGAGCAACGCGGTGGGCTGGAACATGCCCCACCACGCGGTCTACCTGTGGACCCTGCCGATGTTCCACTGCAACGGCTGGTGTTTTCCCTGGACCCTGGCCGCCATCGCCGGCACCAGCGTCTGCCTGCGCGCCGTCAACGCGGGCGCCATCTACGCCGCCATTGCCGAGCACGGGGTCACGCATTTCTGCGGCGCGCCCATCATCATGAACATGCTGGTCAATGCCGAGCCGGAAGAGCGCAGGACGTTCGACCGGACCGTGAACATGATGACGGCGGCCGCGCCGCCGCCGGCAGCCGTGCTGCGTGCCATGGCGGAGGCCGGATTCCACGTGACCCATGTGTACGGGTTGACGGAAACCTATGGCCCCGCGGTGATCTGCGCCTGGAAACCGGAATGGGACCTGTTGGATCCGGCGGACAGCGCGGCGGTGAAATCCAGGCAGGGGGTGGCCTACCATGCCCTCCAGGGGCTCGAGGTGATGAACCCGGAGACCATGGAACCGGTCGCGGCCGACGGCCAGGAGATGGGGGAGACCATGTTCCGCGGCAACATCGTCATGAAGGGATACCTGAAGAACCCGGAGGCGACCCGGGAGGCGTTTGCGGGGGGCTGGTTCCATTCCGGGGACCTCGGCGTGATGCAGCCGGACCATTACCTGCAGCTCAAGGACCGCTCCAAGGACATCATCATCTCGGGGGGCGAGAACATCTCGTCCATCGAGGTCGAGGATTGCCTGTACCGGCATCCCGCGGTGTCCGAGGCGGCCGTGGTGGCGAAGCCGGACGAAAAGTGGGGGGAGACCCCCTGCGCGTTCGTGACGCTCAAACCCGGCGCCGCTGCCGACGAACGGGAAATCATCGACTTCTGCCGCGACAACCTGGCGCACTACAAGTGCCCGAAAACCGTCATATTCGGGGAGCTCCCGAAGACCTCCACCGGTAAAATCCAGAAATTCCATTTGCGCGACCGATTGATCTCATCCACGGAGTAACGCCATGTCCACCTTCAAGCAGGTTTTCGAACACAAGCGGGAAATTCTGCGGAACCGCCCCGACAAGACCCGCGCGGAAGTACACGCGGACAGCCGCCTGGTGGAGGCCTTCCGCAGTCACGTCCGGGTGCGCGATTTCGAGGTGGTCGTGGACCAGCCCGGGAACATGGCCAGCACCGACCGCGGGCCAAGGCCCAGCGAGTATGTCCTCGCCGCCCTGGCCGCCTGCCACGAGGTCACCTACCGTCTGTACGCGGACGCCATGGACATCGATCTCAAGGATGTCGCCGTCAGCGTGACCGGGGTGTCGGACGCCAGGGGATTCTTTGCCCTGGACGGGGACGTCCCCGCCGGGTTCAGCGAGGTACACGGCACCATTTCCATAGACAGCGATGCCAGCGACGAGGATATAGAGCGCCTGCGGCAGGCCGTGAACAGGCACTGCCCGGTGCTGGACGATCTGCAAAAACCCGTTCCGGTGGACTTGCAGATCAAGCGGGTGTAGTCCGGGGCACATGGCCCCGGTATCGCGCCACCCCCGGCACGGGGCCCGGGATGGCGCGTCCGGCGGATGGCCTGTCGGCTATTCCGCCGCGTAGGGCCGGGAGGACCTCGGCTTGCCCCGGATCTCTCCGATCGGCGCCGTCAGCCCCATCTCCTCCAGGGCCTTCAAGACGGGCATGTCGTTGTAGGCGTTTTCCGGCGCGTCCGGCGACTTGAGCACCTTGAGCTCGTGCAGGAAGGCATACCCGTTGTTCATCAGGGTGATCACGTCATCGTCGAACACCATCTTGGCCTGGTAGGTCACCGGGTCGCCCCCGATGGCGGCGGGGTTTTCCTCGTAGATGGCGGACCAGATGGTGGCCTTCGGATACCCCGTCAGCTCCGCGTGGAGAATCTCCACGGTTTCCTCGGGGTGGTCGATGATGAACTGCATGGCCTCGATTTCCGCCTTCATCCAGCCGATGGCGGCTTCCGGGTGCTGCTCGATGAAGTCCTGCCGCATCAGCGTGAAGTCGGCATCGGTCTCACCCCATGGCGCCCCGGTGGCGACATACTTGGCGTGGCCGGCCTCGACCACCCGCCTGGCATGGGGCTCCCACATGGCGGCGCCCCCCTCCAGCTTGCCCGCCTCCAGGTTGCTGGTGATGACCTCGATGGTCATGCTGAGGCGTTCGGAAGGCTCGAATGCGCCCTTGGCGATGATGGAATCCACGAAGCGGTTGGCACAGGTGCCGCGGTGAACGGCAAAGGGCTTGCCGGTCAGCCATTCCCCCGCCTCCTCCACGCTGGCGAAGTCCGGCGCGTCGGCCGGCACAACGATCTTGTTGCAGTTCTGGCCGTTGCTGAACATCGGGGTGGACACCAGGCGGATGTCCGCGATGTTGCGCTTGGTGGTGGCCACCAGGGACGGCATGTCCCCCATGGTGCCGACCTGCATCTTGTCCGCGAGCAGGGCGTTGACCATGGGCGGTCCGGTCAGGTGGGCCTCGAACCGGACGGTGCTTCCCTCGGGCAGGTATTTCTTGTGCAGTTCCTTGTGCTTGATGATGACGCCGTTCCAGCCGCCGGTCCAGTACGGATGATAGCCGTACGTGATGTCGACCGCATCGGCGGCCATCAGGCGGGTGCTGAACAGCAGCAGTCCCGCAATAACGAGTTTTATGGTTACTCTAAACATGCTGATACTTTGGGTTGGTGTGGGAAATCGGTCAGGCGGATGCCTCCAGGCCTGCATAGAGGTGGTGCATCGCCTCTTGTTTCAATTTAAGGTATTGGGTCGTGGTGGTCACGTCAATGGTTCTCGGCCGCGGCAGGTCGATCTCGATCACCTGGGTGATGTTGTCTGGCGGCTCCGCCATCACGTAGATCCGGTCCGCCAGGAACAGGGCCTCCTCGAGCTCGGAGGTGATGAACAGCGTTGACAGCCTGCTGTCCTCGAAGAGCTTGAGATAGTATTCCTGCAGCAGTTCACGCGTCATGACGTCGAGGCCCCGGAAGGGCTCGTCGAGAATCATGATGTCGGGGCTGTTGATGAGCGCCTGGGCAATTTCCGCGCGGCGTTTCATGCCGCCCGAAAGCTGCCCCGGGTACTTGTCCTTGAAATCGATCAGGCCGAAGCGCTCCAGCAGTTCCTCCGCCCGCACCTTTGCCTCCTGCCTGGAGATGGCTTTGCGCACCAGGGGGCCGAAGATGACGTTGTCCGTCACGGACATCCAGGGCCACAGGGCCGTTTCCTGGAAGACCATGATCCGGTCCTCTCCCGGCCCCGTGATCGGCCGTTCGTCGATGGTCATGCTGCCGGCGTCCGGCGCCAGGTAGCCCGCGAGCAGGTAGGCGAGGGTGGACTTGCCGCATCCCGACTGACCCATCACGACGTTGAGCAGGCCGGGCTCGAATTCGACGCTCAGGTTCTCGATCACGCTGACCGGCTGGGCGTCCGGTCCGAGGAAACCCCTGGTGAGGCCGTCGACCCGGATATGTCCCTTGAGCTGGCCGGCGGGATCGCTCATCGTGTTTCCTTCCAGGGCATCATGCGACGCTCGATCCATTCCACCACCACGGAAGACAGGTATCCCGCCAGGCCGATGCTGATCATGCCGATCAGCACGACCTCCGGAGTGGAGCTGACATAGCCTTCCCAGGTCATCCGTCCCAGTCCGCTGTCGCTGGAGATCATTTCCGCGGCGATGACGACATTCCAGGTGATGGCGATGCCGAGGGTCATCCCGACGGCAATGGAGGGAATCACCGACGGCAGCATGATGCGCCGGAAAATGGACAGCCTGCTGGCGCCCAGGGACTGCGCCAGCCACATGTGCTCGTTGCGGATGCTGCGCACACCGTCGTAGACGTTGATCACGATGACGAAAAAGGCGCCGATGAACGTGATGAAGATGATGCTGGACTCGTTGGTGGGCCAGAAGAGGATCGATACCGGCACCCAGGCGAGCGGGGGGATCGGCCGCATCAGCTCGAACACCGGGAAGAACATCTCCCGGAAACGCCGGTTGGTGCCGAACACCAGCCCCAGGGGAATTCCCAGCAGCTGGGCGATGACAAACCCGGCCAACACGCGCTGGAAGCTCACCGCCCAGGACTGCCAGTAGTCCTTGTCGGCGATGTAGTCCCCGAAAAAGGTGGCCAGCGTCTCGACCGGCGTCGGCAGTTCGCTGATTCCGGACACGCCCAGCACCACCGCCAGGTGCCACAGCACGAAGAAGGCGATCACGGAAGTGACGCCGCGCCAGCGGATCCGGGCCGGGGCAAACTTCTTCATGAGCGCGGTCCTGGTCATGCCAGTTCCCTCTCGCCGCGTTCGAACGCCTTCTTGGCCTCCTCGTGCACCGCGCTGACCGCGTGCTGCTTGAGTTCCATGAATTGCTGGCTGGTGATGGTGTGACGGTTGCGCGGCCTTGGCAGGTCGATGTTCAGGCGGAGCTTGATGGTTCCCGGCCGCGTGGTCATCACGACCACGGTGTCGGCAAGGAATATGGCCTCATCCAGGTCGTGGGTAATGAAGAAGACCGTTTTGTGATAGGTGTCGTAAATATCCAGCAGGTGCTGGTGCATGTTGGTCTTCGACACGGTGTCCATGGCCCGGAAGGGCTCGTCCAGCATCAGGATGCGGGGGTTGTTGATCAGCGCGCGCAGTATCTCCACCCGGCGCTGCATGCCCGAGGACAGTTGTCCCGGGAAGACCTGCGCGATCCGGTCGAGACCCCCGGTCCGGGCCAGCAGGTCCATACCCAGGTCGTTGGCCTCGGATTCGGGCATCTGCTTCTTGACCACCAGTCCGTAGACCACGTTCTGGAGAACCGTCTTCCACGGGAACAGCGCCCCGTTCTGGAAAACGACCACCCGGTCGGAGCCGGGCTTCGGGGGATCGTCGAGGGTGGCCAGCGGCTCCCCGTCCAGCAGCACTTCCCCGTCGGTCAGGTTGTCGAATCCGGCCAGGATGTTGAGCAGGGTGCTCTTGCCGCATCCAGACGGTCCCACGATGGCGATGAAATCGCCGGCGGGAATGTCCAGGGAGCATTTTTTCAGTGCCTCCACCCGTGCGCCCTCGGGGTCATAGATCTTGCCCACGTCCCGCACCTCCAGGTGGCCCAGGGCGCCGTCGGCCGCCGGCTGCACGCCAGGCGCGGAAGGGGAGGATTCGGGAGAGCCGTTCTGCATGGCCGGTAGTCTAGGCGGCGCCGATGCCGATTGCCTGGGCCCGCCAGCGCATCATGCGGTTGCCCGCCACCCGTATCAGCGCGCTGCTCAGGTACCCGACGATGCCCAGCGTGATCATCATGATCACGATGGTGGGATACTGGACCAGGTTGTAGGATTCCAGGATCATGAAGCCCAGGCCGTACTGGGCGGCGATCATTTCCCCGGCAACCAGCGAGAACCACGCCGCGCCCATGGCGATCTGCAGGCCGGTGAAGATCGACGGCAGCGCCCCCGGGATGATGATGTCCTTCAGGATGTCCTTGGGTTCGGCTCCGAGGCATTGCGCGGCGCGGAAGAAGTCCTTGTCGATGGAGCGGACGCCGAGCAGGGTGTTCATGGTGGTGGCGAAGAACGCGACCAGGAACGTCACGAAAATCACCGCGGGCTCGTTGCCGGGAAAGATCAGGATGGCGACCGGGACCCAGGCAAGGGGCGGGATGGGGCGCAGTATGCCGAGCAGGGCGGATGCGTATTCGTTCGCCTTCGCCCGCCATCCCATCAGAATCCCGAGCGGCACGCCCAGCACGACCGCGAGCACGAACGAGGTGGTGGCCCGGTAGGTGCTGTACCAGATGTGCAGGTAGTAGTCCCGGGTGAACAGGGAAAGGCCGTAGTCCGGGTCGGGATTGAACCACTCCACGACCACCGTGACCGGGTCCGGCAGGCGCTGGAACGAGGAGATCGGCAGCCATTTCACGCAGACGTACCACGCCGTCACGGTCAACAGGTAACCGGTCCACATGTTGAGGAGTTTCTTTCCCTCGTTCATGCGTGAATCAGGAGGAAATCGTTGTTTTGGTGTTCTGGTGTTGCCGGTTGTCCGGTGGCATGTAACCCGGAAACCGTGGCCGGAAGCATAGCGAATTAATCCCCGCCGGACAATCCGGGCCTGCCGGGCGGCAGGAAAGCGCCCGGAAAGAAGGGGAATTTCCGCTGCCCCGGAACGTCCGCCGCGGGCTGTCCGATGACGCCACGGGCTGTCGTTGTGTCGCATGAGTGCTACCGCGCAGGCACGCAAATCCCTACCATTGTCCATCCCATATTCGTACACCCCCAGTCAGGCAGACCATGGCCGGCCGCATTGCCGCATCCATCGAGATTTCCCCCAGGCAGGCCCAGGAAAGCGCCGACCTCCCCGGCCTGTTCCCGGCGGGCACCCTGGTCTACATGACCGACGTCGGCACCGACAGCGCGGAGACCATTGCCGTCGGCGCGCGCCGGCTGAAGGATCTCGGCTACTGCGCGGTGCCCCATTTCGCCTCACGGCGCCTGACCACGCGCAGGGTGCTGGAAAACCGCATCGCCATGCTTGCCGCCGAGGCCGGGGTCGACAACGTGCTCGTCGTCGGCGGCGGCCTGGAAGCCCAGGCCGGCGAATTCGGCGCTTCCATCGAGGTGCTGGAGACCGGCCTGTTTGACCGATACGGCATCCGCCGCATCGGCATTGCCGGGCACCCGGAGGGGTCGCCGGATTTCTCCGACAGCGTGGCGGAGGAGGCGCTGAAACTCAAGCAGGCCTTCGCCGAGCGCACCGGCGCCGAGATGCGGATCGTGACCCAGTTCGGCTTCGATGCAAAGCAGTTCATCCGCTGGGCGGAAGGCCTGTCCTCCGCGGGCGTGGACCTGCCCGTCCACCTGGGAGTGGCCGGCCCCGCCAAGCTGACCACGCTGGTCAAGTTCGCCGCCATGTGCGGTGTCGGCAATTCCATCTCGTTCCTGAAGAAGCGCGCCGGCGCCATCAGCACCCTCATGGCGGGCTTTGACCCGGATGAAATCGTCGACCCCTTGGAGCGGCATGTGTCGGGCAATCCTGACGGGGCCATCCGGCAGATCCACGTCTTTCCCTTCGGGGGCATGAAGAAGGCCGCCGAGTGGCTGCACCAGCGGGGCAGCTGGTCCGCCTGAGATCCCGTCCCGCGGGGATCCCCCCGATCCCGTTTTCCCGCCGTCCGGGAGCCAAAGTGGCCGCCGGCGGTTGCAACCTCCGCCCGCGGTGCGCATATTCGCTCTATGGACAGCGCGGCCGGACACCCACCCGTCATCGAACAGGCCATCAGGATCTGGCGTGCGGGCGTGGATGCGGTCGACGGTGAACGCGCCACCCGCGCGGCGCTCGGCGAGTCACCGGAGCAGCGGGCGGATGCGGTGCTGGCCGTGGGCAAGGCCGCATCATCCATGCTGGCCGGGGCGCTGCCCTTCCTGGCCCCCGGGGCCCGGGGCCTGCTGGTCACCAAGCACGGCCATGTGGACGCGTCGCTGCGCCGCATTCCCGGGATCACCGTCATCGAGTCCGGGCACCCGGTGCCGGATGAAAACAGCCTGGCCGCGGGCGACGCGGCGCTCGGGTTCATCGAATCCTGCGGCAGGGACAGCAGGCTGCTGGTGCTGGTTTCCGGCGGCGCGTCGGCCCTCGTGGAAGCCCCCGCCCCCGGCATTGGCCTCGACCGGCTACGCTCCCTCAGCCGGACGCTGCTGGCGGACGGCTATTCCATCGACCAGATCAACCACATCCGCATCGGCATCTCCCGCATCAAGGGCGGGCGCCTGCTGCGCCGGTTTCCCGGACGCGAGGTGCGGGTCCTGGGGATCTCGGACATTCCCGGCGACCACGCCGAGTTGATCGGTTCCGGGATCGGCGCCGTATCGCCCCCGGAAGTGGCGCCGTTTCCCGTGCCGGAGTGGATTCTGGAACTGATGCGGGCAGCCCGGGGGGACGACGCCGAACATTCCCGGGAGGAACTTCCCTTCACGTTTCACAGCCGCCTGGTCGGCTCCAATGCCATGGCCAGGGCTGCCGCGGCCGGGGCTTGCCGGGACATGGGGCTGGCCGTGGCGGACTGCGCGGAATGCCTGGACGGGGAGATCGGGGCGCTGGCGCCGGCGCTGGCGCGGCGAATCGCCGATGGGGGGCCGGGGGCCTACCTGTGGGGCGGGGAACCCACCGTCCAGCTGCCCGGGAACCCGGGCCTTGGCGGCAGGAACCAGAGCCTGGCCCTGGCGCTGACCCTGGCGCTCGGCAACGGGCATTGCGTCCATGGCGTGGTCGCCGGCACCGACGGCACGGATGGCCCCACCGAAGCCGCCGGCGGAGTTGTCGGCCCGGCCCTGGACCGGGATGCCGGGCGGGAGTCCCTGGCGGCAGCCAATGCCGGGCCCTGGCTTGACCGGCATGGCAGGCTGTTCGTCACCGGCCCCACCGGCACCAACGTCATGGACCTGGCCGTGCTCATCAGGCAGGAGGCCTGACCGATGCAAAGCAGCCGGATTGTTCACACCGTGAGCTGCCACGCCGAGGGGGAGGTCGGGGACGTGATCGTCGGCGGCGTGCCGCCGCCGCCGGGGGACACCGTCTGGGAGCAGTCCCGGTTCATCCACCGGGACCAGAATCTCAGGCGATTCATGCTGAATGAGCCGAGGGGCGGGGTGTTCCGCCATGCCAATCTCCTGGTGCCCCCGGTGCACCCGGACGCGGACGCCGCCTGGATCATCATGGAGCCGGAGGATACGCCGCCAATGTCGGGGTCCAACGCGATCTGCGTGGCGACGGTACTGGTGGAAACCGGGATCATCGCCATGCGCGAACCGGTGACCGAGGTCGTGCTGGAGGCTCCTGCCGGCCTGGTCCGGGCCGCGGTCCGCTGCAGCGGGGGCCGCGCCCGGGAAGTGACCATCACCAACGTGCCATCCTTCGCGGACCGCCTGGACCAGCCGCTGGAAGTCCCGGGATGCGGCAGCCTGCAGGTGGACGTCGCCTATGGCGGGGACAGTTTCGTGCTGGTGGATGCCGGGAATCTCGGCTTCGCCCTGGAACCCGGCGAGGCGGCGGACCTGGCCCGTCTCGGGGTCCGGATCACCCGGGCCGCAAACGAGCAGATCGGCTTTCGCCACCCCGAAAACGACCAGTGGGACCACATCTCCTTCTGCCAGTTCACCGGTCCCCTGAAGCAGTCCGGCGGCGTCCTCGAGGGAAGGAACGCCGTGGCGATCCGGCCCGCGAAGATGGACCGCTCACCCACCGGCACCGGTTGCTCGGCCAGGCTCGCGGTACTGCACGCCCGCGGCATTGCCGGTCCCGGGCAGGAATACGTCGCCCGCTCCATCATCGATTCCACCTTCCGCTGCCGGATCGACGGCATAACCGAAGTTGCCGGCAGGCCCGCGGTCATACCGTCCGTCACCGGGCGGGCATGGATCACCGGCACCCACCAGCACATGCTGGACCCCGACGACCCCTGGCCGGAAGGCTACCGGGTGAGTGACACCTGGCCGAGCCATCCCTGACAGCCAAGACACCTCCTTATATCATCCAGTCATGAAATACGACGACATCCTCCAGATCATCGGCAACACACCCTCGGTCCGGTTGCGGCACATCGGGGCCGGCAGCGGCGCGGAACTCTGGGTCAAGCTCGAGCGTTCCAACCCCGGCGGATCCGTGAAGGACCGCCCCGCGCTCAGGATGATCGAGGACGCGGAACGGGACGGACGGCTGCGGCCGGGGGACACCATCATCGAGCCGACATCGGGCAACACCGGCATTGGCCTCGCCATGGTGGCCGCGGTGAAGGGCTATCGTTCGGTGTTCGTCATGTCGGAGGACATGAGCGCCGAAAGGGTCCAGATACTGAAAGCCTTCGGCGGGGAAGTGATCCTGACGCCGGCGGACAAGGGCACCGTCGGCGCCATCGAGGAGGCGCGGCGCCTGGAGGAGGAGCACGGCTATTTTTTCGTCGGCCAGCATTTCAACCCCTCGAACCCGGAATCGCACGAGGCTACGGCGGATGAGATCTGGGCGGATTTCGGCGAATCCCTGGACGTGGTGGTGTGCACCACGGGAACCGGGGGCACGGTGAGCGGCCTTGGCAGGTATCTCCGGGCGTACAACGGGGAGATCGAGATCGTCGCCACGGAACCTGCCGACTCCCCCATCCTGAGCCGGGGAATCGCCTGCAAGCACAAGATCATGGGCACCGCCCCGGGATTCCTGCCGGACACCCTGGATACGTCCTCCTATGACCGGATCCTGCAGGTCACCTGGGAATCGGCCTACGAGTGCGCCAGGTCACTGGCGACCCGGGAGGGCATATTGAGCGGCATCTCCTGCGGCGCCGCCGTGGCGGGCATGATCCAGCTGGCGGCTGAGGAGGCCTACCGCGGCAAGACCATACTCGGCATCCTGCCGGACTCCGGAGAGCGCTATCTCAGTACGGACCTTTGGGGCTGATCCCGCGGGACGGTCAGCGTCCCCGGGACACCGAAAACCGGGCCAGGTCCTCCAGGGCGCTGCGGTAGCCCGACCCGGGAAGGTCGATGAGGGCCCCGACGGCGAGCCGGGAATGCTCCTGCGCCTTGGCCAGGGTGTAATCGATCGCGCCGGTATCCCGCACCACTTCCACGATCTCCTCCATGCGGTGACGGCTGCCGCTGCGGATGGCCTCGCGCACCAGTTCCGCCTGGGCGCCGTCGCCGGTCCGCATGGCGTGGATCAGCGGCAGGGTCGGTTTGCCCTCCGCCAGGTCGTCACCGGCATCCTTGCCCATCTCCGTGCTGCTGGTCACGTAGTCCATGACGTCGTCCACCAACTGGAACGCCGTTCCCAGGTGCAATCCGTACTTGGCCAGCGCATCGCAGGTTGCCGGATCCTGCTCGCCGATCAGCCCGCCGAGTCTCGCCGCGGCCTCGAACAGGCACGCGGACTTGCGCCGGATCGTGTCGAAATACGTTTCCTCCGTGGTATCCGGCTCGTGGGCATTGAGCAACTGCATCACCTCCCCCTCGGCGATGGCGTTGGTGGTCTTGGCGAGTATCCGCATCACTTCCATGCGATCGGTCTCCACCATCATCTCGAACGCGCGGGAGTAGAGGAAATCGCCCACCAGCACGCTGGCCCCGTTGCCCCAGACCTCGTTGGCGGTGGGCTGGCCCCGGCGCATCGCCGATTCGTCCACCACGTCGTCGTGCAGCAGGGTGGCGGTATGGATGAATTCGATGACCGACGCCAGGGTGATGTGATGATCGCCCCGGTAACCGCTCGTGCCGGCGGACAGGAGCAGTATGAGGGGCCGCAGCCGTTTGCCGCCGCTGCGTATGATGTAGGTGCCGAGCGTGCGTATCAGGACAATATCGGAGTCGAGCCGGAGCCGGATGAGCTCGTTGACCCTGTCCATGTCCTCGCCCACCAGCGCCAGCGCCGAGGAGAGCAGGGATTCCGGATTGATTCCGTTGTCTCCGCCCGGTTCGGGGTCGGCTTGGGCGCCTGGGTGGATCATTGAATCAGAAGGGTCAGGGGGTGGTTGCCGGTATTGTATCGAAATCGCGCCCACGGTGAGCGTCAGGCCGGCGGATCATGGCAGATGCCGGCGCCCGCCGGAAGGCCGCCCCGGGCCGGAAATCGCCGTTGACGCGGGTATGGCCGATGGATACAATCCGTCGTCCCCGATTTTCCGCACCCCGCCGGGATCACCGGTTGCCGGGTCGCGCATCGTGGACTTCAGATTTCAAGGGGGAGCCGGGCCGTTCCGCATCCGCGGGTCCGGGTCCGGCGGGGCATCTGAACCACCTTTTGAACAGATTTTGATTCCGGCACGGATTACGAACGATGTACGCAGTAGTGAAAACCGGTGGCAAGCAATACCGGGTCGCGGTCGGCGATCGCCTCAGGGTTGACAGGCTGGATTCGAAGGCCGGCGCTTCCGTCGCCCTTGGCGAGGTGCTGATGGTGGCCGACGGCGATCAGGTCAGTGTCGGCACTCCGGCCCTGGACACCAGCGTCACTGCCACCGTGGTCTCCCACGGCAAGGCCGACAAGATCAAGGTGTTCAAGATGCGGCGCCGCAAGAACTACCGCCGCACCCAGGGTCACCGCCAGGATTTCACCGAGGTGGAAATCACCTCGATCGGCGACGCCGGGAAGCCGAAGAAGTCCCGTTCCGGAAAAAAGGCCAAGGCACCTGAAGCGGATTCCGTGGCTCCCGCACCGGAACCGGATACGGCCGTTTCGGATGAAAGTAACTCCGGGAAGGACGAAACACCGGACTCATGACCGGGATTTAACCGCGCGAGCCTGATATCATTGCCCCCTGGGCAGCAACGCTGATTCCTCCGGGCCCGCATCGATTCAACGCAGACTGGGACTAGAACCATGGCACACAAGAAAGCAGGCGGCAGTTCACGCAATGGCCGCGATTCCATTTCAAAGCGCCTCGGCGTCAAGCGTTTCGGTGGAGAGGTCGTCCGGGCCGGCAACATCATTGTGCGCCAGCGGGGCAGCACATTCCATCCCGGCCGGAATGTCGGCATGGGCAAGGACTACACACTGTTCGCCACTGCGCCCGGAAGGGTACGGTTCGAAGTCAAGGGTCCACGCAACCGCAAGACCATCAGCATCGTTGCCGAATAACGGCCGGTTTCCAATTTTCCGATGAAACCCCGCTTTGGCGACAAGGCGGGGTTTTTTACAGCATGAATTTCGTTGACGAAGCCACCATCCGGGTCGTCGCCGGCAAGGGCGGCAACGGTGCGCTGAGCTTTCTCCGCGAAAAAAACCGGCCCCGGGGAGGCCCCGACGGCGGTGACGGGGGCAACGGCGGCAGCATCTACCTCAAGGCCGACAGCGGACTCAACACGCTGGCGGACTTCCGGTACACCAGGCAGTTCCGTGCCCGCAGCGGAGAGTCCGGCGCCGGCCGGGAAAGGGCGGGCAGGTTTGGCGACGACCTGTACATTCGGGTACCGTTGGGCACCATGGTGTTCGATCACGAAAACGGTGAACTCATCGGCGATGTCGTCGATTGCGACGAACCGTTGCTGGTGGCCCGGGGCGGCGCCCGGGGCCTTGGGAATGCCCGCTTCAAGTCCAGCACCAACCAGGCGCCGCGCAGGACCACGCCGGGCAGGCCCGGCGACGAGCGCATGCTCAGGCTGGAACTCAAGGTGCTGGCGGACGTGGGACTGCTGGGCAAGCCCAACGCCGGCAAGTCGACCCTGCTCAGCGTGATCTCCAGCGCACGGCCGAAGGTAGCGGACTATCCTTTCACCACCCTGCATCCCCAGCTCGGCGTGGTGGATGTGGGCGAGTCTGCGGGGTTCGTGGTGGCGGATATCCCCGGGCTGATCGCCGGCGCCGCCCGGGGGGCCGGCCTCGGGATCGATTTTCTCAAGCACCTGTCCCGCACCCGGATCCTTCTGCATCTCGTCGATGTGGCGCCCCTGGATGAGTCCGATCCCGTGGCGTCGGTCAGGGAAATCGAGGCGGAGCTGGCCGAATTCGACCACGAGCTGGCTTCGCGGGAACGATGGCTGGTGCTCAACAAATGCGACCTGCTCGACCCGGAATCCGTGGCGGCCAAACGGGATGAACTGGTCGGCAGGCTCCAATGGAGCGGCCGTGTCCATGCCATATCGGCGGCAACGGCAGGGGGCTGCCGGTCCCTGGTCGGTGCACTGATGCAGCGGCTCGATGAGCTTGCGGCGGACTCCGGCAACCCTTGCCGGGATCCGGATCAAACGGAGGCGTCCCATGGGTGAGCGGCGGCGGCTGACGCGGAACGGCCGCTGGGTAGTCAAGATCGGGACGTCCCTGCTGACCGACATGGACAACGGGCTGGACCAGTCCGCCATTGACGAATGGGTGCGGCAAATCGCCGCCCTGAAGCAGGAGGGCATGCATATCGTGCTGGTGTCATCCGGCTCCATCGGGGTGGGCGTGCAGCGG
>JAJDTE010000034.1:0-11183 GCA_022827325.1 Gammaproteobacteria bacterium
GGTACCCTGACCCGGTTCGTGATCGAGGGCTACCGGGAGAAATGCCTGACCCAGACCGTCATCGGCCCGAAGGCGAAGCGCCCCCTGGTGCTCGACATCCCCGTCTACATCACGGGGATGAGCTTCGGCGCGCTGTCCTACGAGGCCAAGACCGCCCTGGCGCGCGGCGCCACGATGGCCGGCACCGCCACCTGCTCCGGCGAAGGCGGGATGATCCCGGACGAGCGCCGCTACTCCGAGAAATGGCTGTACCAGTGCATCCAGTCCCGCTACGGTTTCAACCCGAACCACCTCAGGCTTGCCGATACGGTGGAATTTTTCATCGGCCAGGGCTGCAAGGTGGGACTCGGCGGCCACCTCATGGGCCAGAAGGTCACCGACCAGGTCGCCGAAATGCGTTCGCTGCCCGCGGGCATCGACCAGCGCTCACCGGCGCGCCACCCCGACTGGCTCGGCCCCGATGACCTGGCGCTCAAGATCAACGAGATTCGCGAGGCCACCAACCACGAAATCCCCATCCAGCTCAAGCTCGGCGCCGCGCGGGTCTACGACGACGTGCGCATGGCGGCCAAGACCGGGCCGGATTCCATCTACATCGATGGCATGGAAGGCGGCACCGGTGCCGGGCCCCACCTCGCCACCGAGGAAACCGGCGTGCCGGGAATCGCCGCCATCCGCCAGGCACGCCGGGCCCTGGAGGACGTCGGCAAGTCGGACGAGATTTCGCTGGTCTACGCCGGTGGCATCCGCAACGGCGGAGATGTCGCCAAGGCGCTCGCCCTGGGAGCCGACGTGGTGGCCATCGGCCATTCCGCGATGATGGCGCTCAACTGCAACAAGGCAATCCCGGAAGCGGATTTCGAGAAGGAGATGGGCGTGGAGGCGGGCTTCTGCTATCACTGCCACTCCGGCCGCTGTCCGGTCGGCGTGGCGACCCAGGACCCGAAACTGCGGGCCCGGCTGAACCCGGACGAGGCCGCGGAACGGGTATACAACTTCCTGCATACCCTCACCATCGAGGCGCAGATGCTGGCGCGTGCCTGCGGCAAGACCAACATCCATTCCCTGGAACCCGAGGATCTCGCGGCTCTGACCATGGAGGCGTCGGCACTGGCCCAGGTGCCCCTGGCGGGTACCCAGCATACCGTCGGGCGTCCCGACCTGACCCGTTTCTAGGAGGCAGCGATGAGCGAAGATATCGACAAGTACATCGAAGGCGACGGCGTCGACACCGAGCGCGAGAAGCTGATCGGCCAGCACATCGGCTACCGTTATGATGTCAACCTGGTGCCGGACATGGACCGCTGCACCCCGTTTCTGCACAAGTACATGGAAGTCATGGGCTGGAAGGACCTGAACTGGCTGGAAGACGTGCACATGGGGTACGAGGAGGGCAAGCCCGCGGTGTTCGACCGCAACATCAACGGCTGGGTCCAGGTGCCGGAGGATATCCGGCTGCCCGACAACCAGCAGGACCGGGATATGATCGCGCGGGAACTGCTGATCAAGTTCCAGATGTCGCCAGGCCATCCCATGGTCGACCTGATGAGGGCCTACCGCAAATTCTAGCTCTTTTTGGTGTGAGCCTTGGCGTGGCATTCGGAAGGGGAATGCCACGCCCTTTTCTTTGGACCCGGGAGAGTGGAACGATCGACACCGGCCGGATATTTCAGGTGCGTCGCGGACCCGGATGGCGGGACCGGCGCCGCCGGGCCGGTCGAGGGGAAGCCTTCCGCCGTCATTTCATGGGATGATCAATCCCTCCTGGCGGCTGTCAGGGACGCTTGACCATGAAGAACGACCAACGACCGGAACTCTGTCTTAGGTTTCTTGGCTGGCAATGCCGGGTGAGACAGTATGCGGTGCGCCGGCAGGCCGGCAGGCCGCCTGAGGGAGCCCGGGCGTCGGTGCGGCTCGGCGGGGAGGCCGCGGGGCAGATCAACACCGTGATGTACAAACTGGACCCGGAAAGGATTACCGCCGAATTCCGTTTCATGGTGCAGAAAAGCAATGACCCCAGGGCGGTCTATGAAAACGCGCTTGGCCTACTTGGCGAACATTACTACCAGGTCCCGGCGGAATTCGACGAAAGGATAACCGCCCTCTTTTCCCTTGACAGCGACCTTGCCGGCCGCCTGCTGGCCGCGGAAAGATGCACGCTTGATTTCAGCCAGGGAACCCAGGAATTTACCCTGGCCTGCGCCGTTCGTGAATGCGAACCAGGATCCGTTGAATACGAAGCCACCTACTGGCACAACCACCTGTTCAATCCCAACCTCCCCGGAAGGGTGCGGGTGGTGTTGTTCGAAACCGATTGGGACCGTTCCGGTTCAAACAACTGAGAGATCTTCCGTGTAGTTTCAGATTTGATCCTCGAATGGCCGAAGCAATCCTGCAGTCTTCGTCAGGGTGTGCTGCTCAAGCGTGTCGATATATTCGCTGGGGGATATGGGGGGATTCCGCAATCTGGCCCGGATAGTGGCAACGACAGAATGAACACGCGCAGGGGCAAGGTTGATCAGATTACCTATGAACTCGTCTGGATGTCGGGCCTCGATCCCGTGAATCTTTAGGTTCCTGCGAGGAAAGTCTCTGAGATTGCAGGTGATGATGAGGCTCGCCTGGGCCACAATCGCGGCCGCCAGGACGTGACGGTCATTCGGATCCGGCAAGTCCAGAGAAGGAATCAGCGCACGGTAATTCTCCACCAGGCAATCCCGCACGCTGGCGTCCATCAGTTCCCGGGTTCGCTGGAGTTGGTCGGGTGCAAGATCCGGGCGGTTTGCGAGAAGGTTTCGGATCCATTCGTCGTGAATTTCACTCGTCCAATGAGCCCGGCACAAATCGGAGCACGCGATCTGCAATAGCAGGTCACGAACCGGCGCCGGGTACAGGACACTGGCATCGTAAATCGCCGTGAAAATTGTCACCGGGTGCTACAGTCAGTAGCCCATGTCCAGTTCCTGGGCCTGGCGGGCCAGTTCGTCCAGCGCAATCATTTGCTCCCGTTCATTTCGATGCTTGTAGGCAAGAAGCTCGCCCAAGAGAACGCGCCGGTGTGTGCCTACCCTACGATGTCTGATCGTTCCCCCATCCAACAGTTTGACCAGATAAGGTCGTGACACATTCAGTAAATCGGCTGCCTGTTGCGTGGTGAGTTCGGTCTGCATCGGCAATAATGCGACCGCTTTGCCTTCAGCCATTTCCGTGAGCAAGTCCATGAGCAAGAGCACCGCCCGGGCGGGCAGTGAGACAACCTCCCGCCGGCCTTTCTCTCCTACTTCGATTTGCAGTTTCCCGGTACGGTGAACGTATGCCGACAGCACCCGGCTCGATTCGCGTGCCTGTACTGATTCCTGCTCGGAGGGAGGCAGGAGTTCGAAATTCTTTCTGGCGGTAACCATGGGTCAGTCCGTTCGCGGCCATGCGGCCCTTTCGTCAAGCAGTGCTATTTTGTCTAATAATCGAAATAAACGCAACATACAAAGGGAACAACGAAGCGAGCAAACACCCGGACTGGAGTAGAAATAAAAAGCCGAATTCCATCCGCCCATGCCCCTGCCTTGACACTTCATCGATACAGGTTCCCGGTTACTGAAGACAATGCAGCATGCTGCGGATGTGCCGACGCACACCCATGTCAACGGGCGTTCAACCCAGCTTCAAAACGGCGGGAGGAGGATTGATCTATAGGTTTTTCAAGTGCTTGGATGTCCCAGGACGGGAAGGCCTTCCGCCATCAATTCAGGTATGATCTATCTCTCCTTCAATCCCAACCTCTCCGGAAGGGTGCAGGTGGTGTTGTTCAAAACCGACTGGGACCGTTCCGGTTCGATCGGCTGATTCATCTTCCGGTACCACGCCCCTGAGCCGCCACGCCGGCACCCCCGCCGGTCCGTCCGGAAATGGTGCCGATCAGCCAGTCCTTCACCAGTTCGGCCTGGGGAGCGAGCGGCGTGCGCTCCGGCCACACGAGATAGAATCGCAGGCCGGTCCGGTGGACCAGGGAGCCTACCCGCACCAGCAGCCCTGAGTCGATGAGGGGGCCCACGATGTGGCCAATGCCAAGGGCGATGCCCTGGCCCGCGAGGGCGGCCACGAGAACAGGTGAATAGTCTGACATCCGGAGCCCCGGAAGTTCGGCGTCCTGTCTCAGGCCGAAGGCCGCGAAGTACTCCCGCCAGGTCACGGTCGGAAGACCCTTCTGGTCTTCGTGGATGAGCCGCTGACGTGCAAGCGAGGAGAGATCGTCGCTGATATCGAGGGTGCGGGCGAATGCGGGGTTGGCGACGGGGAACACTTCCTCAAGGGCGATTTCCGCGCATTCGTACCCTGGTCTCGGTTGCTCGCCGCTCCAGATTCCGAGAACCATGCCCTCGGGGCCGGCAGGCTCGAGATCGATGTAGCGCTTGATGACCTGCACCCGAAGGGAAATGTCGGGATGTCGCTCCTGAAAGTCTGACAGGCGCGGCATGAGCCACCAGTGGGCATGGGTATCACTGCAAAGCAGGGAAACGTGCGAGTGAGTGATGCGGCGCAGCCGGCGAGCCACCTGGTGCATCTGGGAGAAGCCACCGTGGACGGCCTCGTAGAGAACGCCCCCGGCCTCCGTGAGTTCGACGGCGCGATGTCGGCGGATGAAGAGGGGGACGCCGAGGGCCTCCTCGAGCTGTCGGACGGAACGGCTGACCGCGGGCTGGGTCAGTTCGAGTTCGCGTGCGGCAGTCGTGAAGGAGACATGGCGTGCGGCGACCTCGAATACGAGGAGGTGCTGTCCGGAGACCGCGATTTCCCGCAATTCCTTCATGTTCAGTATGCCATGGCCCTACAGGTTGGCCTCATACAGTACCGGGGACGGTGAAGGAAGTCCATTACCGTGGCGGTCTTCGTACGGATACGGAATACCATTCTATTTGACAAAATATATAGGCCTCAATGAGGCTTATAATTATATGCGTTATAATTCTTCAGAGATACATATAATAATATTAACCATATGATATATAATGTTTTATGAAATTCTTTGACAAAATCATAGGTTCGTAATTTGAATGGATACAGTAATGTGTATATAATTTAAAATATGTCAAAATGAAAAAGAGAAAAGCCAGTGGGCGGTCAGATTGATGTCAAGTGAAACGATTTTCCGTACCCGGGATTCATACCTGACCTCGTACGGGGTCGAATTGCCCAAGGGGGCTGTTTCCTGCGGGTCATTGCTGGTATCGAGAAAGAAAATTGATCATGAATAACCGGATTCCGGACTGGGGCATCGACAACGACTACAGCCCCCTGCGTGATGTGTTGCTCGGTCGCCCCGACCACTACCGTTGGGTCGATGCCGGACCGATCACCCGGCGTACGCTACAGAACCAGGAGCATACCGGGGTTGTCTTCGACCTGGAGACTGCGCTGGCCCAACACGCCGAAATGGTCAGCATCTACGAGGACAACGATGTGGTGTGCCATTTCATGGACGCCGACGAAGTGCTGCATCGCAATTTCTTCGTCCGGGATTCAAGCGCCATGACTCCATGGGGGGCGCTCATCTGTCATATGCAGGTGGATAGCCGGAGGGCCGATTATGTGACCGCGATCAGGTTCTACCAGGAAAACGATATCCCGATCTGGCGCCACGTCACAGCCGACTACTTCGAGGGTGGTGATTTCGTGATCCTGGAACCGGGCCGCGTACTCATCGGCTATTGCGGCGAGCGCTCGGAGAAGGAGGGTGCCGAACAGGTGGCGGCATGGATGCGCCAGGAGGGATGGGAAGCGCAGGTGGCGCCGATCTCGCGGGAATTTGTCCATATGGACGGGCTCGTCGTTCCCCTGGCCCCCAAGTTGCTGGTGGCGTGTGTCGATGCACTGGAGGACTGGCTGGTCGCGTGGCTGCGCGCCAGGGGCTTCGAATTTGTCGAGGTGGATTACAGGGAAGCGAGGGACCTGGGGGTCAACCTGGTTTCCCTGGGCAATGACCGGGTCCTTTCGATGGGGGGCAGCAAGGGATTGAACAGCAAGCTGCGGGCGCTCGGCTTCGAGGTATTCGATCCTGACATGTCCATGTTCACGCTGGGCGGCGGCGGCGTCCATTGCCTTTGTCAGGCACTGAGACGGGATCCGTCGGGATAGTCCCCTCGGGAGCCCAACGTGTTTTCTTGCAACAGTCAATACCTGTCAGCCCATCCGAACAGCGGATGCCGGTTTTCCTGTGACACGGCCCGAAATCCGTTACCTGAACGGCAGGCGGAACTGTCACGGCATTTGCTGGTGGTTTTCCGGTATGGATTGGCAAAGACCGCCGGGTGCTGGATCCGGCGCAATTTCGTCGGCACCCGTCGGCGATTCCACCCTGATAGGAGGAGTGACCAATGAAATCAATCGAACATGAGCTGGGGCTGCTGAGACAGGGCCGCATCGGGCGGCGGGAATTCTTGAGGCATGCCCTGGCATGCGGGATGGCGTTGCCAGCCGCAACCTCGTTGCTTGCCGGAACTGCCATGGCGGCCGAACCCAAGCGGGGCGGGCGGGTGCGGATCGCGCTCGGTCTGGGCTCGACGACCGATTCCCTTGATCCCGCGACCTACAACGACACCTACATGCAGGTGGTGGGCTTCGGCTTCCGCAACTGCCTGACCGAGGTGTCCAATGAGGACGAACTGATCGGTGAACTGGCCGAGAGCTGGGAGGCTTCCCCGGACGCAACCACGTGGACATTCGAATTGCGCAAGGGCGTCGAGTTCCATAGCGGCAAGACACTGGACGCCAACGACGTGATCGCTTCCGTGGCGCACCATCTCGGCGAGGAGTCGACTTCCCCCGCCAAGGGAATCCTCAACTCCATCCAGGACATGAAGGCAGACGGAAAGAACACCGTTGTCTTCACCCTGAACGAGGGCAATGCCGACTTTCCGTTCCTGCTGAGCGACTACCATATCGGCATCTGCCCGGTCGTGGACGGGGCGCTTGACTGGCGCTCGGGTGATGGCACGGGCGGCTATGTCCTGTCTGATTTTGAGCCGGGGGTCCGTTCATTCCTGACGCGCAGTCCCAACTACTGGAAAGCCGACCACGCATTCTTCGATGAAGCGGAGGTGCTGGCGATCATCGACGTGGCGGCCCGGATGTCGGCACTGACCTCCGACGCGGTCGATGTGATTGACCGGGTTGACCTCAAGACCGCCCATTTGCTGGACCGGAATCCCGGTGTGCGCCTGACGGAAACCCAGGGTACGCTGCACTACGTCTATTCGATGATGTGCGACCGCCCGCCCTTCGACGATCCCAACGTCCGGCTGGCGCTGAAGTACGCCATTGACCGCGAAGATCTCCTCCAGAAGCTGCTGAACGGCCATGGATACCTGGGCAACGACCACCCCATCGGCCGGTCGAACCGGTATTTTGCGGCCGACCTGCCGCAGCGGCCCTATGATCCGGACAAGGCCAAGTTCCATCTCTCGAAGGCAGGTCTGACAAGTCTCACCGTGCCGCTCAACGTTGCGGAGACGGCGTTTGCCGGGGCGACGGATGGCGCGGTGCTCTACCAGCAGCATGCGGCTGCGGCGGGCATCACGGTCGACGTCGTTCGCAGACCCAACGACGGCTACTGGTCGGATGTCTGGAACGTGGAACCCTGGGTCGCCTCCTACTGGAGCGGCCGGGTGACCGAGGACTGGGTATTCTCGCAAACCTATGCCGCGGGAGCGCCCTGGAACGAGACGCACTGGGCCAATCCGCGCTTCAACGAACTCCTGAAATCCGCCCGGGCGGAACTTGATCCCAGTATCAGGCAGCAGATGTACTTCGAGATGCAGCAGCTTTGCAGCGACGACGGCGGGGTAGTGGCGCCGATATTTTCCAACTATGTCTTCGCGGTGAGCGAGAAAATTGCCCACCGCCGACTGTCCGCGGCCTGGGACCTCGATGGCATCAAGTGCATGGAACGCTGGTGGTTCCAGGATTCCTGATCCTGATTCAGCTGAGAGGATTGCCGAAGATGAATGGCTATGACGGGTTTTTCCTGCATCATCTTCGGGATACGCTGAATTTGGCCGGTTAGGCCAAGTCGGGGCGCGTCCTCGGGGGCGAGGACGCGCTGCCCACCCTGAGGGGTCCCGGGGCAGCGGGTGACGGCTCGCCGGTGATTGTCAGGTTGACGCCGTGATGGACATCCGGGCCCGACCGGGTCGCCTCCCCGCTCTCCCCGTCACCGGGCTGATCAACGTGCCCGCGCCGCCGAGGCATGACCACGGTCACGGCGCTGTGTCCGTGCACCCCCGGAAGGCCCTTCTTGCCCGCCAGTATCGACAGCAAGGGGGCGTTTTCCAGCGGATCGTGGACATTGGAATCATCGTCTGTGTTTTTTCCGGGCCGGCTCTGCCGGAATCACTCCCCGAAACCGCAAGTCCGCTAAAACAGAATGTCCTCCTCGATGGCATCGATACCCGCTTGCGCGCAAAGATCATCCAGATCCCCGCCCGGGGCACCGGAGACGCCGATCGCTCCCACGGTGGAGCCGCCGGCATCGATCAGCAGGCCGCCGCCGAGCATGATGGCGTCCTCGACATGCCGGATGCCGGACAGCGTCGTGCCGGCGGCGGTCACCGAGACAAGTTCGGAGGTGCCGGACCGGAAGCTGGCGGCCGTCCAGGCTTTGCGCCGGGCGGTATCGGGAGTGTGGGCGCCGGCATACCGGTCCCGGATCATGACCTGCGGAAGACCGTTACGATCCGTAACGACAACCGCAACCTGGTAGCCCTCATCGCGACACTTCTGCAGCGCGGCCCGGGCTGCCTTCAGGGCAGTATCCGGGGTGAGATTCTCGGTGGTGAAAAGGGCGTGCTCGTCAGCGTGGCCCTGGGCAGAAAGAAGGATCAGGGCCGCTGCAATGGCTTGAAGTGGTTTCATGTCTGTCAGAATGGAAATCGCCTCATCATAGCTTGGCCCCATTCGTGCCGAATGGCAAGCCCGGCCCGTATTCCCGGCCAAGGGCAGTGGAGATATCACGGCACCGTGCCGGTATCCAGAACTGGTTGGGGGGCTTGGCGGGAGGGGATATGCCCGACTGCGTGCGCCGGGCGGTTGCAGGCGGCAGCCGGGCGGCTTCGCTTCGCCCGGGCAATTTCACCGCGGAGGGATGGTGGCAGCCGCCGGCGTCTGCCGGGACACGCCGTACCGGCGGCATGAGGCGACGGACCTCCCGTCAGGTGCCGCAGAACGTCTCCAGAACCACCTCTTCCGGCGCCGGCGGTTGCTGGTAGCGCTCCTTTCCGGGCTGCTGTTCGCAGGGATTCTGCAGCACCGCGTGAAAGGCGTGGAATTCCGACAAATCCCCCGCATCCTCGGCGGCCCGGATCGCGGCTTCGATCAGGTGGTTGCGTGGTATGTAGAGCGGATTCACCCGGTGCATCCTATCCCGGCGCTCCCGGTCGTCCAGGGACTGACCCCGCAGGCTGTTCCGCCACCTGGCCAGCCATTCACCGGCCGGGCCGCGGTCCCCGAACTGGTCGACAAAGGCCTCGTCTTCAGGGCCCTCGCGGCTGCCGAGGGACGACAGGCGGAAGAACGTCAGGGTATAGTCCGCCCGGCTGTTTGCCATCAGGTCCAGCAGGTCCCCGATCAGCTTCTTGTGATCCTCGCCGGCCAGGCCGGGTGTTTCACCAAGGCCGCACTTTACCCGCATGCCCTGCAGCCATGCCTCCTCGTAGCGCGGTATGAATTGCTCCAGCGCTTCGGTGGCCTGTTCAACGGCCCTTTCCCGGTCGTCATCCAGTATCAGGGCCAGGCATTCGGCCAGCCGGGTCAGGTTCCAGAGCGCGATGTACGGCTGGTTGCAGTAGGCATAGCGGCCCTGGTGGTCAATGGAACTGAATACCTGCTGGAAGTTGAATTGGTCCATGAAGGCGCATGGGCCATAGTCGATGGTCTCGCCGGCTACGGACATGTTGTCGGTATTCATGACGCCATGAATGAAACCCAGCTGCATCCATTGGGCGATGAGCGAGGCCTGCCGGCCGATGACCTGCTCCAGCAATGCCAGGTAGGGCCGGTCCATCCCGGCAACATCGGGGTAGTTGCGCCGTATGACATGATCGGCCAGTGCACCCACGGCTTCGATGTCGCCGCGCCGGGCGTAGAATTCGAAGGTTCCCACCCGGACGAAACTGCGGGCCACACGGGTGATGATGCCGCCGGGCAGCGCCCGTTCCCGGAAGACGCTGTCGCCCGTGGTCACGACCGCAAGGGCCCGCGTGGTGGGCACGCCCAGCCGGTGCATGGCCTCGCTGACCAGGTATTCACGCAATACCGGGCCGAGCGGGGCGCGTCCGTCGCCGTTGCGGGAAAACACGGTCCGACCGGAACCTTTCAGCTGTATTCCGTACCCCAGGCCATCCCGGCCGACCACCTCGCCCAGGAGCAGGGCGCGCCCGTCGCCCAATTGCGGATTGAACATTCCGAACTGGTGCCCGGAATAGACCATGGCCAACGGGTCGGCTCCTTCGGGAATCTCGTTGCCGGCAAACACGGCGGCGCCATATTCCGAATCCAGCATGTCGGCATCCATGCCAAGGTCACGGGCCAGTTCGTGGTTGAAGCAGACCATCCCGGGACCGGACACCGGTGATGGCCGGGTGCGGACAAAGAATCCCTCGCCAAGGGCGGTGTACTGGTTGTTGAAGGGTATCAGTGTCACGGGATCAACGGATGGATTCAGGGATCTCCTTTTCTGCAGGATCTGTACAGGGCATCACCGCAAGGGCCCATGGGTCGGCCGGTTACCCGGCCCCGACTCCGATTGTAGCGTCAGCCGGCGCCAGACAGTATCCGATCCGGATCGGTCCGTCCCGACTCGGGATCGGCGCCAGATGCAGGGCCGACTCTCCCCGGCCGCCACGTGGTCCGGAATGGCTTGCGGGCGGTTCGCATCGTCATGGTCGCGGCGTGTTTCCACTGTCGCCCCGGCGCGGGTCAGGAATCGGCTCCCGGGATCGTCCAGGCGCCGCTTCGCGCATGGCGTCGGAGCTTTCGACAAACCGGGTGGAAGAGTGTAACTGATTGTTTTTATGGTGGCTACGGGTAGATTCGAACTACCGACCCCATCATTATGAGTGATGTGCTCTAACCAACTGAGCTACGTAGCCACGGGGGGCGCGAAGCGTACCCCAAAGCGGTAGTGGGTTCAA
>JAJDTE010000208.1:0-14525 GCA_022827325.1 Gammaproteobacteria bacterium
CATGCACGGCAGTTGCGGCGCAAGCGCCGGCAGGTGAACCGGCTGCGGACGTACCTTGGCCGGGTTGTCCGGGACATTGAGAGAAAGACCGCCGGACGGGAGGACCTTGGGGAGGTGTTTGGGGAAGAGCTGGCCATGGCCCGGCGGTTGCTGGTGCAGGGGAAGCAGGATCGGAAGAAGCTGTACAGTCTGCATGCGCCGGAAGTGGAGTGCATCAGCAAGGGCAAGGCGCACAAGCGCTACGAGTTCGGGGTGAAGGTGAGCATCGCGACCACGAACCGTGGAGGATTTGTCCTCGGTGGGATGGCGCTGTCGGGGAATCCCTATGACGGTCATACGCTGAAGCCGGCGCTGGACCAGGTCAGGCGCCTGACGGGCCGGGTGATCGATGAGGTGTTTGTGGACCGCGGCTACCGTGGTCATGGCGAGGGGGAGGCATCGGTGTACATATCCGGGCAGCGGCGGGGCGTGGTGACGCGGAGGCTGAGGAAGTGTCTGAAGCGCCGGCAGGCGATTGAGCCGGTGATCGGTCACCTGAAGTCGGATGGACACCTGGGGAGGAACTGGCTGAAGGGTGAGGAGGGTGACCGGATGAACGTGCTGCTTTGCTGTGCCGGTCACAACCTGCGGCTGATCCTTCGTCGGCTGAGGTTTTTTTGTCTTTGGATATTGGGCATTTTTACTTTGGCATTGACACCGGCATGGTCCGGGCGATGGAAAACACCGGCATACGGGCATGGCGGTGTTCAACCACTGGCTCTTATGGCCGCCTGAGAACGGGGTTTTTCAGGATCGACTAATTAGCCAACGCCCGTCGGAAGTAATTCGGACTGTTCTAAGCCAATGCAACAATGTGGTCACTATGTGCCTGACAAACGGTGAAGACCAATGGGTAATCAAGCAGCTTCTACCCGATAACCTCGGCAGTTTTGGGGACCTTTTACCGGTATTGGATGTTGGGAGGTAGCGTACTATCGCAACGGAACTGATTATCTCGAGACATCAAAATTAACGGGATACAATAGGGGGTGGGAGCGATCATCCGGAAATCATGCACCAGAACTTGAAAATCCTGCTGCCGCCACTGCTGCTGACGGTCCTGCTGTCCGCCTGCGCAGCCCCTGTGGTGGAGCCCGAGCCTGAGCCGATCCCCGAACCATTGCCCGAAGTTCCCGTCATTCCGGAAAACCCGGATATCGTGGAGGCCCGGGAAATGCTTGCCGCCGCCAGGGCGGCCGACGCGGAATGGCTGGTGCTGGAGCCGCGGGTCTCGGATCTGCCGGTCAGCCTCGGTGAGATCCTGCGCCGGTCCGAGCAGGCCCAGGAGGAAGGCGATACCGTTCTGGCCTCCGAACTTGCGCGCAAGGTCTCCCGGATGTCCCGCCTCGGTCTCGAGCAGGTGGCCGAACAGTCCCGCGCCGGTCCCTACTACCCGCAATAGCAATGCCCGGACACGCCGTCTACTCGGTTGGAACACTGGTTTCCGAGCTCCGGACGTTGCTGGAAACCAGTTACCGGAATGTCTGGGTCGAGGGCGAGGTGTCCGACCTGGCAAGTCCGGCCTCGGGACACCTGTATTTCACACTGAAAGAGGACGGGGCACTGGTCAGGTGTGCGTTCTTCCGCAACCGCCGCCCCGGTTCGGAGACGCCCGAAGAAGGCATGCAGGTCCTGGTCAGGGGGCAGGTTTCCGTCTATCCCAAGCGCGGCGACCTGCAACTGATCGTGCATTTTCTCGAGCCCGCCGGTGAAGGCGCCCTGCGCCGGGCATTCCAGGCCCTGAAGAGAAAGCTGGAGCAGGAAGGGCTGTTCGACCCCGGGATCAAGAAACCGCTGCCCGCCTACCCGCGGACCATCGGCGTGATCACCTCGGGCAGCGGCGCCGCCCTGCACGATATCCTGGTGACGCTGAGGAGGCGGTACCCGCCGGCGAGGGTCATTGTCCATCCGGTCCAGGTACAGGGGGAACAGGCGCCGGGCGAGATCGCCGCCATGCTCGACCGGGCGGCGGACAGCATGGAAACGGATGTGCTCATCCTTGCCCGGGGCGGAGGATCCCTGGAGGACCTGCAGGCATTCAACGACGAAACCGTGGCCCGGGCCATCCATCGCTGCCCCCTGCCCCTGGTCAGCGGGATCGGCCATGAGACGGACGTGACCATCGCGGACCTGGTGGCCGACAGCCGTGCAGCCACCCCGACCGCCGCAGCGGAAATGGTGACTCCCCTGGCAAGTGAAATCCACCAGCAACTCTCGCGGCACAGGACTGTTCTGGTTGCGCGGATGACTCGCCGACTGGGCGATCTTGGCCAGCACGTGGATCATGCGGCCTCCAGGCTGGTTCATCCTGCCGAACGACTGCGGCGCCACCGGCTGGAACTGGAATCACTCCACCGGCGGGCGCTGAGTCATGTCCTGCTGTCCCTTTCGGGCTGGCGTCAGACGGTGATGGCAAGGCGGGATTCCGCCAGCCGGCACAATCCCGCAAACTGGCTCCGGCTGCTGCGCGAACGGCATCACGCGCTGAACCACCGCGTTGTCCGGGCCGGGTTCCAGCGGCTCTCCGATTGCGGGCGCCATCTCGACCGGCAGCGCAATGCACTGAGACTCCTCGGACCCGGCCAGACCCTGGGCAGGGGGTACGCAATACTGCGTGACCGTGAAAACCGCGTGGTCGGCTCGGTGTCATCCGTCCATCCCGGGGATTCGCTTTCGGCGCTGCTGGCGGACGGTTCGATCCCGCTCACCGTCGATGGCGACTGAGTCCCGCAGCCCCCCTCCCGGGGCTGCACCAACACGGGGCACGCCCGGATGCGGCATTTCCGGGATCATCCTGTCGGTCATGGCGTTCCTGACCAGCCTGCACGCGCTGGCGGACCTGCCAGGGCACAATCCGGTTCCCGGAGGCATCGCGGTGATTCCCCTGGCAATGGCCTCGAACGACAAGCCGGTGGTCAAGTTCGGCGAGCGCCCGGTCCATGTGGCGCGGGACCAGGAAGGCTGGACCGCCGTCGTCGGCCTGCCCTGCGATATCCTTCCGGGCAACTACATCGTCACGGTGTCCGGGGGCCAACAGGATCACACCACCGTCGAGTTGGGTATCCTGCCCCATCCCCCGCGATTGCCGGATCCGGATGCAGGTGACGGCGGCAGCAACGTCCAGGGCCGAAGCCCGACCATTACCCTGCCCCGGGGAATCAGCGCCTGGTCGATCGTCAACATTGCCATGTTCAGCCGCATCGATTATGACCATGCCCTGGCGGCAGGCATGGACCCGGATTTTCAGTTCCGTGCACCGGTGGAATCCACGTATTCCGTCGACTACGGCAAGCTGCTCGTGGACGGCAACCTGTGGTGTCATGACTACCTGAGTTTCTTTCTTCCCGCCGGCAACCTCGTCTATGCGCCGGCGCCCGGTGTGGTGGCCGGAATCGACCCGACACAGCAAGGCGGCAGCCGGATCGTGGTTGCGCACGGGGATGCGGTCGTTTCGGTCCTGGCGAACCTGCAGGATGTGCCGGTGGAGGTCGGACAGGCGGTCGAACAGGGCGAAATGCTTGGGAAGGTGGGTGCCCTGGCCGGCGACCGCACCGGCCGCCTGGACTGGGCAGTGGCACTGAACGGCTACCGCATCGACCCGTTACAGTTTGCGTCGGCGCCTTGAGGATCCCTGTGATGGCCGCGAAGTCCCCTTCCTGTCGGCGTAGGGATTTTCTGCGCTTCGCGGGATGACCCTGACGCGGGTCCCGCGCAGGCGGTACGCATTCGCAAAGTAGCGTCCGAGATATCTGACATAGGATGCCGGCAGGGCCTCGGCCCGGTTGCCGTGCACCACCACCACCGGGGGATTCTTGCCGGCCTGGTGGGCGAACTTGAGTTTGACCGGCCGGTTGTGGTGCATGGGGGGCGGGGTCTGGGTCACCGCGGCCCGCAGTGTCCGGTTGAGGGATGCGGTCCCCAGTTCAACCATCGCCGAGTCGAGGGCACCGATCGCTGCCGGCATGACTTCACTGGTGTTGGAGCCGTGCAGGGCGGACACGAACAGGATTTCGGGATCGGGCAGGAACGGCAGTTTGCGCGCCAGCTCATCCCGGATTCGACGGCGTTGCCGGCTTTCCAGTCCATCCCATTTGTTCACCACGACCACCACGGACCGTCCAAGATCCTGGACCATGCCCGCGATGCTGGCGTCCTGGGCCCCGATCTCGCTGCTGGCATCCAGCACCAGCACCGCGACATCCGCATCCTCGATGGACTGCAGGGTCTTGATGACGGAGAACTTCTCCACCGCCTCTGCCACCCTCGACCTGCGCCTGACACCGGCCGTGTCCACTGCAACCAGGGGCCTGCCGGCAAACTCGAACGGGATCCGCACGCTGTCCCGGGTAGTCCCGGGCGTGTCGCTGACGATCACCCGCTCACTGCCCACGATCCGGTTGGTCAGGGTGGATTTTCCGACGTTCGGGCGGCCGACGATGGCAATGCGCGGAGGCGCGTCAGCTTCCTCGGCATCGTCATGGGCGAGCCCGGCCATGGCCGCTTCCACCAGTCTTTCGATTCCGTCCCCCCTGAGCGCCGAGATGGCCAGCGGATCTCCCAGGGCGAGTTCCTGGAAATCCGCCGCGGCAAGATGGGGATCCTCGCCCTCGGTCTTGTTTGCGGCCACCAGGATCCTCCGGTCCGACTGCCTGAGCCGTTCCGCAATTTCCCGGTCCTGGTGCACCAGGCCCTGTTCGCCGTCGACCATGAGTATGACCACCTGGGCCTCCTCGACAACCTGCTCGACCTGCTGCCGGATCTGGGTTCTGAACGGGCCGTCCTCCGCCTCCAGTCCCCCGGTGTCCACCACGAGGAACGGCCGCTCGCCTACCTTTCCGCGACCGTAGAGACGATCCCGGGTTATTCCCGGCTGATTGTCGACAATGGCATCCCGGCTCCGGGTAAGACGGTTGAACAGGGTGGACTTGCCGACGTTTGGCCTGCCAACAAGGGCAATTACCGGTAGGAATGCCATTGGATGTCCCCGGGCACCGGCCTGTGCATCAGTACAGGAGGGGCGGGCTTGCGGATGTCACGAACCGGTGAATCCCACTGAAACGACCGTCCCGTCGACGGAAACCGCCACCACGGATTCTCCCTGCCTCGCCAGGCCGGTGATGGCGCTTCGGTCCAGTTTCAGCGACTGCAGCAGGGTTCCGTCCGCCCGGTCAAGCAGATGGACGAATCCCGAGGCATCACCGACAACCACACGGCTGTCGAACACCAGCGGGTTGGTCATGCCGTGTCCACGGAACGCATTCTGCCGCCAAAGAACGCCGCCACTGTCCGCATCGAGGGCCACGATATCCCCCAGTGAACCGGTGACGATGATCTGTCCCGCATCCACCGCCATGGGCAGGCGGGTCGATATGTCGCGCCGCCAGCGTACGAACGAGCTCTGGATGTCCACTGCCACGACATCGCCCTGGTAGGTGGCGGCATAGAGACTGGTCCCGGACAGGACGGGAGTCGCATCGATGTCGGCCAGCCGGTCCAGTTCGCTGGTACCGCCAACGAAAGAGATGTCGGTTTCCCAGTAGTCCCGGCCGTTGATCACGGCGTTGGCGATGATCCTGCCGTTGGAAAATCCGGTAATCACCGTGCCCCCGGATATCAGCGGCATGGATTCTCCGTGCAGCCCGAGCCCGGAAACGTTACGCTGGACTTCCCACACCCTGCTGCCGTCCGCGGCATCCAGGCCGATCACGAGCCCGCCGGCGGTTCTCACGACAACCCGTCCGGATCCCGCCGCGGGAATCGCGGAAATCTGCCTGCGGATATCCGCCTCCCACTGAAGGGTCCCATCCGCTGCGGACAGGGCCGCCACGAATCCGTCCTCCATGCCTGCGAGCACCAGGCCCTCACCCAGCCCCACCGCGGCATAGACCGGTCGCTTCAGGTCGCGCTGCCAGAGCGGCTTTCCGCTCCCGGGGTCCAGGCCCAGAACATCCCCGTCGCGGTTGGCGACGTAGATTCCCCCGGCATCCACCGCGGGGCGGAGCAATGCATACCCGTCCTCCCCGGCGTCCCCCACCCCATTCTTCCAGGCGATGGACAGTTCCTCCGCCCCGACCGGTTCCGGCAGTTCCTCCCTCTTGACGGGCTCGTTGAAGATGCCCCACACGGTCTCTTTCTCCTTGCCGCTGCAGCCTTGCAGCAACAGGATGGAGAATGCGGTGGCAGCGAGTAACCGAATATTCATAGTTTGCCGAGATTGTCCAGTTTGAGTTGCACCAGCCTGGCCGACGGGGAACCGGATTCCAGCAGTCCACGGCTCGTCTCCCAGGCTTTTCTGGCGGCCTCGTGGTTGCCCAACGCTTCTTCCGCATCGCCGATCAGTTCCTGGTAGCGGGCAGCGAACGGACCGTCGGCGGCAACGGCGCCTCCCTGCTGCAGGGTCTGGAGCGCCTCGTCCGGCCGGTTCTCCGCCATCGCGACCTGGGCCAGCCGCAGGCGGGCAATATGGACCAGTGCCTCTTCCCCCGCGTTGTCGGCCACCCACTCGAGATAGCGTCTCGCCTCCGCATAGTCTTTCGCCTCCACGGACATCTTCGCCATCACAAGCGCCGCATTCGCGGCATAGGGGGACCCGGAGTAATCCCCCATCAGGTCTCCGGCAATGGATGCCGCCGCTGCGGGTCCGATCTCGCCGCTGACCAGGTTCTGGTACAGGGTGGACGCGCTCTCCCCCTCGGACTTCTGCCAGTACTGCCAGCCGTTCCAGCCGCCGATTGAGAAAATTCCCAGCAGCACTCCGGCGACAATGGGACGCCCGTTCTCCTGCCAGAACGCACGCGCGCGTTCAAGGTCTTCATCCCCGGCAAGCTGGGGATTTGGTTCTTCTGCCATATTCTGATTTGATGCCGCCCGCTCGATGACGCGGCCGATTGATTCCAGTGATCAGGGCCCGCTACAGATGGCCCGCCAATCCCCTCACCGATGATGGAGGGGCACTAACCGATTTCCCGCATGGTCTGCACCAGAGACTCGCGTGGAATACGCACCTGACCCCGTCCACCCCTGAGGTCCTTCAATTGTACACTGCCCTCCGCCTGTTCCTCCTCACCGACGACCACCGCGAACCGGGCGCCGCTCTGGTCCGCCCGCTTCATCCGGTTGGACAGTTTGCCCCCGCCGCAGTGTTCGCAGACGCGGTACCCGGCGTCGCGCAGTGCCTCGCCGATATCCACCGCCGTCTGCTGGCCGGCCATGGAGATCACGTAGACGTCCAGGTTGCCGCCGCCGGCTTGGATGTCCTGTACGCTCATGAGTTCCACCAGCCGTTCCAGGCCCATGGCGAATCCCACCGCCGGCGTGGGATGGCCGCCCCTCGACGCCACCAGCCCATCGTACCGCCCGCCCGCACAAACCGCGTCCTGGGATCCGAGCTGGTCGGTGACCCACTCGAACACCGTCCCGGTATAGTAATCGAGCCCCCGTACAAGGCGGTCATCAATCACCGGTTCAATACCGGACCGTGACAGGGAATCCACCAGTGAGTCGAAATTCTCCCGCTCCCCGGATTCGAGGAAATCCATCATGGAGGGCGCCTGCATGACGATCTGCCGGGTTTCCGGAACCTTGCTGTCCAGGATTCGCAGGGGATTGCGCTCCAGCCTGCGCCGGCTGTCCCCGTCCAGGCTGTCGACATGGGCGGTGAAATAGTCCCTGAGCGCATCCCGGTAGCGGGTTCGCGATGCCTCGGAACCCAGCGTGTTCAGGTGCAGTTGCACTCCGGCAACCCCCAGTTCCTTCCATACCCGGGTACCGACCCGGATCACCTCGGCATCCACATCCGGCCCCGGCCAGCCGAATGCCTCGATGCCGAACTGGTGGAACTGGCGGTAACGGCCCTTTTGCGGCCGCTCCCGCCGGAACATGGGCCCCATGTACCAGAGCCGCTGTTTCCGGTTATGGAACAGGCCGTGCTCGTTGCCCGCACGCACGGTGCTGGCGGTCGCCTCGGGACGCAGGGCCAGACTGACGCCCCCGGCATCCTCGAAAACGTACATCTCCTTCTCGACGATGTCCGTCTGGTCGCCGATGGCCTGGCGGAACAGTTCGGTCTTCTCGAGAACCGGTGTTCTGATCTCCTGGTAGCCATAGCGCCAGGCGACATCCCGCAACACCGCCTCCACGCGGTGCCAATGCCCGATCTGACCGGGCAGGAGATCATTCATGCCCTTGACGGCCTGGATTCTGCTCATGGATTGCGGACTGCGGTTTCCGGGGACCCGACCCGGGTTCGGTTCATTGCGCGCCAACCTCGAACCGGGCGAACAGGCCGCTTTCATGGGCCTCGAACGGCACTTCCTCGCCCCGATACTGCACCCTGACACCCTCGGCGCTGCCGATGAACACCGAGTAGGGGGGGGTCCCCGTCAGCTGTATGTCCTCACCCCGGTTCACCGTACGGTAGATCAGCCGCTCTCCGGTACTGTCGCGCACATCGATCCAGGACTCCTTCGAGACATGGAAGACGATGCGGTGATCCACGGATGCGGGTGCCGGCTCCGGGGTCGCCTCGGACTGGGATGCCGCCGGTGCCGAACCGCCGGCTGCCGTCTCCTCAGGCGGGGTTTCCGCGGAGGCGACCTGGTCTTCCGCCTGCGCCGGGGTTCCGGACTGGGCGGTGTTGCCGGTCCCGGCAGCGGTTTCCCCGGATGTTGCGGCAGAAGCCCCGGTGTCAGCCCCGGCCGCCGTTTCCGGGATGGCCGGCGCCGGGGGCGGGGCCGGAAGCGGTGACTCGAATACCAGAACCTCATAACCCCGTGTATTGATCTCCACCACTTCCTGGTTCTCGGAGAAGTTCGGTTCGGGTAATGCCAGTATCGCCCCGTTGGAGGCCGGCTCTCCCGTGGCGGCGGGCTCCTCTGCCGGCGCGGGTTCGGTCTCGATGACGGCATCCTGCGCTTCCTGGGTGTTCGACTGGGAGAATTTCTTCATGCTGGTGCCGATCCACTCCGACACGCCCGCATCCGGGTCCTGCCAGTACCAGACGGCCACCAGGAAAATCACGAGCAGCAGGCCGAACAGCAGGGCGCCACGCTTCCGGGAGCGTTCCACCTTGCCGTGAACCTCGGTATGACCGGAAGGCGCCGACAGGGAATTGATATGGCCATCCAGATTGGCGCGATGCACCTGGATGGACTCCTCGATGGACATTTCAAGCAACTGGGCATAACTCCGCCAGTAGCCCATCACGTAGGTTTTCTCCGGCAACTGGGTGTAATCGTCCTGCTCGATCGCCTCGATCTGCCGCTCGGACAGGTGCAGTTCCCTGGCCACGTCACGCCTGGACCAGCCGTACTCCTCGCGCTTCGCGGACAGCAACTGCCCGGGAGAGGGGATGCCGAGGGCCGGATTTCTGTTGGACAGGACGCTGTTCATGATCTGGTGGTCAACCGGCAATCGACGCCCGGCAGGACGGGTCATGAATGACACCCTCCCGGTCCGGGAACGTGTTGCCGGCGCCGGTGGAGACGGTCCGCCTGGTCGGCGCACGGACGGACAGAAAAACCTGTTCCCGACAAATCATATTACCATCTCCCGTCCATCGCCGTTTCCGGGGCCGGGGTTGCCGCGCTGTCCCTCGAGGGAACCGGCACCCTGCGCATGCGTTCCGAACGGCGGGTCCGGTCGGTGAAGTCCCCGGCGAGCTGACCGCAGGCGGCATCGATGTCATCGCCCCGGGTGCGGCGCGTCATCGTGACGAGGCCGCGCTCCAGCAGCACATCCCGAAACCGCTCGATAACCCCGGGGTCGCTCCGGCGGTAGGGAACACCAGGATACGGATTGAACGGAATCAGGTTCACCTTGGCCGGGATGTCCCCCAGCAGGGCCGCGACATGCCGGGCCTGGGCCGGGGTGTCGTTGACGTCCTTGAGCAGCACGTATTCGAACGTCACCCGCTGGCTCCCTGCCCCGCGGACATAACGGCGGCAGGCGTCCAGCAGGGTCCGGATGGGATACTTTCGGTTCAGCGGAACCAGCCGGTCCCGCAGGGAATCGTCCGGCGCATGCAGCGACACGGCAAGGCTGACCGGGCAGGTCGTCCGCAGCCGGTCCATTCCCGGCACCATCCCCGCGGTGCTCAGGGTAACCCGGCGGCGTGACAGGCCGAAACCGTAATCATCCAGCATCAGGTTCATGGCGGATACGACGTTGTCGAAATTCGCCAGCGGCTCCCCCATCCCCATCATCACCACGTTGGTCACCGGCCGACGGCTGTCCGGAACCGGGACCTGGCCGTGGTCGCCATGCCGGTAGCCGGTCGACTCGAGTCGTTCATTGGCGATCCACACCTGGCCGATGATCTCGTCCACCGTGAGGTTGCGGCTGAACCCCTGCCGGGCGGTGGCACAGAAATCGCAGTTGAGGCTGCAGCCCACCTGGGACGAAACGCACAGCGTGCCGCGGTCACTCTCCGGGATGAATACCGTCTCGATGCAGTTGCCGTCACGCAGCCGGAGCAGCCACTTGCAGGTGCCGTCGGCCGACAGTTGCTGGTTGGTGATTTCCGGCAGGGCGAAGCTCGCCTCGGCGGCCAGTTTCCGGCGCAGCACCTTGTTGAGATCCGTCATCTCCTCGGGCCGGGTCACCATGCGCTGGTAGACCCACTGCATCAGCTGGCGGCCCCGGAACGGTTTCTCCCCCATGCGGACGAAGTGTTCCTCCAGACCCTGGCGGTCCAGTGAAAGGAGATTGGTCGTCGGTACCTGCATGGTTATCTCGAAAGCCGCCCTCGCCTGCCCGCGTCAACGGGTCCGCCGGCAAAGCTGGTCATCCGTGAAGAAGAAGGCGATCTCCTGCGCCGCGGTTTCCGGCGCATCGCTGCCGTGCACCGCGTTCTCGTCCACGGTCTTCGCGAAATCCGCCCGGATGGTGCCCGGTGCGGCATCCGCCGGGTTGGTGGCCCCCATGACTTCCCGGTTCCTTGCCACCGCATTCTCCCCTTCCAGCACCTGCAGCATGACCGGCCCGGATATCATGAATTCCACCAGGTCGCCGTAGAATGGCCGCTCCCTGTGCACCGCGTAGAATTCCTGCGCCTGCTCACGGGTCAGATGCGCCATCCTGGCGGCCACGATCCGGAGGCCAGCGTCCTCGAACCGCTGATAGATCCTGCCGATCAGGTTCCGGGCGACCGCGTCGGGCTTGATGATAGAAAACGTGCGTTCAATGGCCATAAATTTCTCCAGGTTTCTCCGTTAGAGCCGTGCAGACAGAACCGCCACCGGGGACACGGCGGCGGCAGGGAAAGGTTTGCCGCAAATTCTACCCTTTAGCCCGTATCACGGGCAACGAGCATCCCGTCCTCGAATCCAGCGATTTCAACCTCTTGCCAATCCTCCGACCGGGCATGGGACGGGGGCAGACGAACGCCGAAATAGTTGTCCGCACGCCCGGTCACTGCATCGTCCCCGCCGGCCGAGCTTCCTTCCACCAGGACCGGCAGGGTCCTGCCCTCCAGCCCCGCCCCCACGCGGTCACGCACCCGGATGCCCGCGGCCCGCATCCGGGACGCCCTCTCCTTCTTTTCCGCCCCATCCACCTGACGGGGTATGCGCGCGGCCGGTGTGCCGGACCGCTTCGAATAGGCAAACACGTGGGGAAAGGCGATATCCAGGCGCTCCACCAGGTCCAGCGTTTCGGCAAAATGCGCCTCGGTCTCCGTGGGAAATCCCACCAGGATGTCCGCGCTCAGCACCAGGTCCGGCAGCGCCGTTCGCAGTGCCCCGATCCTGTCCAGCAGGATCTCCCGGGTAGCCCTGCGTTTCATCCGCTTCAGGATCAGCGTGCTGCCGCTTTGCAGTGAAAGGTGCAGGTGCGGGCAGATCCGGTCGCGGTTGGCGGCCATCTGCGAAATCAGGCGATCGGTCACGTGGGCCGGGTCAATGGAACTCAGGCGCAGGCGAAAGCCCCGGGGGAGGTCAAGGATGTGCTCCAGCAGGTCTTCCAGACCGAAGCTTCCCGGCTGGTCTTCGCCGTAGGATCCGATATCGACTCCGCACAGCACCACTTCCCGGTAGCCGTTCAGCACCAGCCGCTCCACCTGGCGCCTGACCATGGCGGCGGAAAAGGAACGGTTGGGGCCGCGGGCGGTGTGGATGATGCAGAAGGTGCAGCCCCGGTCGCATCCCTGCTGTACCTGCACGAACGCGCGCGTCCTGCCCTCAAGACCGCTGATCAGCCGGTCCGGCAGACCGATGTCCGGGTCGAAGTCATCCACCATCACGGGCGGCAGTTCTCCCCGCATCAACGGCCCGAGCAGGGACGGGATATCCAGCTTGCGCGCATTGCCCACGACCAGGTCCACACCGGGAATCCTGGCGCAGGCCTCCGGATCGGTCTGGGCGTAGCACCCAGTCACCACCACCCAGGCGGACGGATTTTCCCGGATGATGCGCCGTACCATCTGCCGCGCCTGGCGGTCCGCCTCCGAAGTCACGGTACAGGTATTGACGATGCGGATATCGGCCGGCGCCGCACCGGGGGAATCGGCAAAGCCGAAGCCGGCGAGTTTTTCGCCGATCAGGGCGGATTCGAACGCGTTGACCTTGCAGCCCATGGTCGCCACGGACACGCTGGGTCCGGAACGGGATTCCTGCCTGACCGGGGGTGCTACCAGAAGTGCATTCATTTGCGGGGGCGCCAACAACGGTGATCGCGGCCGGGCAGCGTCATTCCGATCGTAGGGTGGGTCGTGGGAGCGGCCATCCGGGCCGCAGACGTCAATTGACGGTGAAACTTTCCCCGCAGCCGCACTGCTCCGTGACATTGGGGTTGCGGAAATGGAACACGGCGGAAAGACCGTCCTCCACGTAGTCGATCTCGGTGCCGGACAGGTAGTCCAGGTGCTCGGCGCTGACGATCACCTTGACGCCCCGGCTTTCGAATACCTGCTCGCCATCCGTCGCATCGGCCGCGAAGTCGAGCACGTAGGCCATGCCCGAGCATCCGGCATTCTTTACCGACAGCTTCAGGCCAACAAAGCCGTCACGTTCCGCCAGCTGCTTTTGGACGCGCTGGGCGGCGGATTCTGTCAGGGTTATGGGCATGGTCATGGGTACTATATCTTCATCATGCGGCCGGGATCAGGGAAAGGCCTGTTGCCGGTGTACAAGTGATTTCCACCCGACATCTGAATTCTACCACCTGACATGACAATCTCACAGGGGAAAATAGGATTGGCCAGACAGATTTCAAGAAGGCCCAGCAGACCGACAGTGAAGACATCCCGGCAATCTCCTGCCGGATCTGGCCGGCACGAACAGCAGGATAGTCCACGGGCACACCACGCCGGATGATATCGCGGGATTGCCGGGCCGTGACGGAAACGAAGGTTTGCTGACAGCCTTTCTGCTCCTGACGTCCGGCGTTTGTCAGTTACAATCCGGGCGTCGTCCGGACATGGGCCTGCCGTTTCACTTCCGCGGGGTAATTCCCGGCCTGTTGCCGGCACATCAATCACAGATTCGCATGCCAGCGTGTCTCCAGAAGGAGCGTGTATGCAACATCCAAATCCCGTCCGTTCCGTGATCTTTGACGTCGACGGACTGCTGCTGGACACCGAAATCGTCTATACACGGGTCACGCAGAAGATCGTTTCACGATTCGGCAAGACCTTCGACTGGTCCATCAAGGCCAATATGATCGGCCGCGCGGAAGCAGACTCCTCGCGTTACCTGGTGCAGGCCCTCGACCTTCCGATCACCCCAGAGGAATACCTCGCGGAACGCAACACCATGCTGAAGGAGGGTTTCGCCGCATGCGACGCCATGCCCGGCGCCGAGAGCATTGTCCGGCACCTGCACCGGCACGGGATTCCCATGGCCGTGGCCACCAGTTCCTCCAGGGAACTGTTCCGGATCAAGAAATCCCGGCATACGCACTGGTTTGACCTGTTCGAAATCACCGTCACGGGAGACGACCCGGGAATCCTGCTGGCGAAGCCCGCACCGGATATCTTCCTGGCCGCCGCGGACAAGCTGGGGGCGAACCCGCAGGACGTCCTGGTTTTCGAGGACGCCCCGTCCGGTCTTGCTGCCGGGATCGCGGCCAACATGCGGGTCATCGCGGTACCGGATCCGAACATGGACAAATCCAGGTACAGGGGTGCGGAGGAAATACTGGAAAGCCTGGAAGCCTTTTCTCCCGGCAGGTACGGGCTCCCCGAACTGGATCGGATAGCCTAGAATTTTGGTCTTCCCGCCCCCTGCGGCTTGCTCGCCATCAGGTAATTAGCGGCAGGTACCGGTCTACAGCAGGGCCGACCACGTCCATGATCCCGGCAGGATTCCGCCGGTTACCCGACCACCCACCCCGGGAACTTAATCCCCCCGCCCAGGGTCATCCGGACAGGGGCCCGATGCGTGGGTCAGGGATGGCGGGGATGGCCTTTCAACGGGTGGGAACGGACCCTGTTCGGCAGCGGAAGCCGGGCTCCCGAAAGAATTATGACAAACCTGCCCGAGGGACGGGAA
>JAJDTE010000044.1:0-6161 GCA_022827325.1 Gammaproteobacteria bacterium
TCTGAAGGAGATTTCCCCGGCCGGGCCGGATGGATGCATCCCTGCCGCCGGGCGCCAGCAATGCCGGGACCATATCACACGGCCCGGTTGCCGGCATCCCGGGTTCCCGTTCACCTGGACGGTCTGGCCCGCGTGTCCCCGGGAAGGTCCGCGGCAGGGACATTTCGCAGACTGATAAATACTCCGGATTGCCGCCAAGAGCATTGCAATCGGGGGTAACTGTTTTCCGTAACTACCATGATTTTTATGAACCTCAGTCTCTTTCTCAGGCGCTCGACCAGGCAGGAGCGCGTCGAGGTCGCCGCCGTCTGCAACAGCTCGGTGGCCTACCTTTACCAGATCGCCGGCGGACACCGCTTCGCCAGCCCCCTGATGGCAATCCGCATCGAGGGGCATACCTGCCTGATGGCCAGCCGGAGCAATGGCCGGCTGGCGGCGGTGCCCCGGTCCAGCCTGGTCCGCTACCCGGAGATCTTCCAGGGGCTTTATCCGGCATCCGGCACCTGGACGGAGGTCGGCGTCCAGGGGAATGGGGCAGGTAAAGTACCTGCAGGGCAGATCGGTGATGCCAAGGCGACCTGAAAAGCCGGGCGGGTCGGGACAGTACGGGCCCAAGCCGTCCCTGCTGCGGGTGAGGGTTGACCGGATCCGCTGCCATGTACGCAATCCCAGGCGGCAGCCGAATCCCGAACATGACCGCATCAGGACATCCGTGCGGGCCCTTGGCCTGGACCGACCACTGGTGATCACCCGGAAGCCGGGCGCCAGGGACTACCTGCTCCACGGCAGCGGCAGCACCCGGCTCAGGATCCTGCAGGAGCTTCACAAGGAGACCGGGGAGGAGCGGTTCCGCTGGGCGGACTGCATCGTCCGGCCTTGGGAGGGGGAGTCCGGCGTCCTCCTGGCCCACCTGCGGGACAACGAGCTGCGCGCCGGCCTCACCTTCATCGAGCGGGCCCTGGCGGTCTTCGATGCGAAGGCGCTGCTGGAGCGGGAGTGCCGCACCAGGGAACTGTCCCCGAAGCGGCTGGAGACCCTGTTCCGGGAAAGGGGGCTTGGTCTCGGCGAGGCCATGATCTCCGGGATGATCTATGCCGTGGAGGTTCTCTGGCCCGCGATCCCCCTGGCCCTGTCTGCCGGTCTTGAGCGGGACGGGGTCGAGGAAATCCGCGACCTCAAGCATGCCGCGGGGGAGGTCTGGGTCAGCCGGGGACTGGAAGATGACGTGGCCGGCAAAGGAAACAGCCGGGCCGTCTTTGACAGGGTGTTCGCCGAACTGTGCCGGCGCCATGACTGCCCAGAATGGGACATCCAGCCGCTCCGTGACGCGCTGGAACGGGAGATCGCCGGCGAATCGGACAAGGCGCGGGCGGAGATTCACCTGGAACTGGAGGCCGCTCTGGCCGCCTGGCTGTTTCCTCCTGCCCATTCTTGCGGTCACCCCCGGCATTCGGGGGACGGAGACGGTACCCGGCATCCCGGGCCGGGGTGGCCGCAACCGGAACAGGCGCGCGACGGACATGAGCAGGAGTAAGGAGGCCGATCTCGTCCTCGCGGTGCTCGTGTACGCCATCCGGAGCCTTGCCGAAGGGGACCTGGAGGCCCTTCGCGAGATGGATTTCGGGCCGAAGGAGTTGAAGGCCCTGGAGGACGTCGAGCTGGCGGACCTTCATCGTGCCGACACCCTGCGGGCGCATTGCCTGAAGATCACGCTCAACCGGGATGTCTTCCTGCCGATGCTGCACCGCCTCCATACCCTGCAGAAGGCCGAGCGGATGAAGCGCATGCTGCTGAGTGCGGACGCCCCGCTGGACATGATGCGCCGGCTGTTCGGGATGAGTCAGCGCAGCTACTCCCGCTGGCGCCGCGCGCTGGTGGTGGAAGGCGCCACGGGGCGGCCGCCGGTCCCGGATGAGGACAAGGCCGACCGGCTCTGGGACGCCGTTCAGGACAGGCTGGCCGATCGGGAAAAGAAGATCCTGTCCCCAGGCGACTTTCTCGAACTTGCCGAGGAAACGGGCCTTGGCCTTCGGGTCATCTGGCGGCTGGTAAAGCGCTGGGAGAAATGGGGGAGGGCGGAATCCCGGAGGGCGTCGAGGGAGAAGCCGCCCGGGGGCAGAAAGGCGTTGTCGTCCACCGATTACCTGGCAATGAGGAACGCCCAGTCCCCGCCTTCCCGGAGAGGCAGTGCGGCATCGGCCGCTGATGGCATTGCCCCTCGGGCCCGGGGCGGGCATGGTAAGATCGCAGTATGAGTGATCCGACCATCAATCAGCTTGCGCTTGAAGAACGGGTGAATGCCAGGAAGGCCGAGTACAAGGCCTCCTATGACCGTTTGCGGGTGGACGAGGCCCGGCAGGATACGGAGGCGGACGAGCGTCACGCGGCAAGAGCGCTGCGGATTCTCGGTGTGATTGTCATTACCGTGCTCCTGGTGATCTATCTCGCCTCGATCTGGGACTGATACTTCCTGCCGGCGCTTGCCGGGGCATCTTCCGGTTTTTTCTGCTCCCGGATCGTGAGCACGGGGCCGTGGGCCGCGTTTTCCATCACTTCGGCATGGGTCCGCGAATCTGCCCGGCCCACGAAATTTCCCGAACTGACGTATGGAATGGCCAACCGGTCGTGAAATTGTATCCGGGGGAATCCGTGGTCCCGGCAGATCGCATCCCGGTCAGCGAATCACCCATGGTGCCGATGATCGACCCTGATTGAGGTGTCAGCCAAAATCATGAATCTTCCGGGCCCGGCCTGCGCCTGGAAACCGAATCGAGTCCGGGCTCGCTCCCTCCCAGCGCAGCATGGCGGCGGGCAAATTCCCGCTCAATCAGCGCTTTCAGGCCTTTCCTGAACAGGGCGGAATGCTCCTGCACTCCCGTCAAGGCCACTGCCTGTTCGAACAACCGGTCGTCTATCGTCAGTGAGATTCGCATATCGGGCAACTTCCTGTATCGGATTGCCCATTAATATGAGCCAGGTTCGATGCCTGTGGCGAACGCTGCGGCCGGTCATGTTTGGCCGGGCTCAGCCCGCAACTGACGCGCGCATGGAAGCTGCCGGCCATTCGCAACTCATCCGGACGTGCTTCCGAACGGGATGTACGGATAGACGCCGACGAATTGCGATGATGGTACTCACCGCGCCTTGATAGTCCGTAATCATCCGGCTCGGACAGGGATTTATAGTCGGATATCATAGAGCTACTGGGCGTCCAGGAGGTTGGAGACACTTTGGAGCTTGCCTTTCATGATGCAGCGACCATGCGGCGGGCAACCCTGTCCTGCATGGGGGTCTGGCTGATCTCCGGGGCGGACGCGTACCACGATATCCGGGTTGGCGATCTTGTTGCGTCCCTGGGGCTGGATGTGCTGAGGAAGATGCCCCCGGTACAGGTGCCGGGATTCTATTTCGTACTGCCGCGCGCGTATCGCCGGCTGAGGGCGTTCGAAATCTTCTGCAACTGGGTGGCCGGAGAAAAATGGGAAGAGGTTGTGGGCTGAACGACGGTGGCATGATGGCTTCCCGCCGGGATGGCGCATCATCGTTCCGATGCCCTGCCTGATTTACCGGTGATGCACGGCAATCGACATTCCTCCACGATGAGGGCGGATTGCCCTGCTGTCCGTTCGGCGATTCGGGTATGGGTTTTTTACCCGACAATGCCCGGCCATGATGAACGGCCCCGGGGTTTCCCGGGATATAATCCGGACGCGGACAGCATACCGAACCACGAGGAAAACCAACGATGTCGCTCAATCCCTATCTCTTCTTCGACGGCAACTGCCGGGAGGTCTTCGAGTTCTACCGTGAGGTGTTCGGCGGCGAGTTCCTGATCGTGCAGACCTTCCGGGACGGGCCGGCGGACCTGAATGTGCCGGAGCCGGAGAAGGACCGCATCATGCACATCTGCCTGCCCATCGGGTCGGGGATGCTGATGGGCAGCGACAGTACTTCGGTCTTCGGTTCACATCCGGTACAGGGCACCAACTTCTCGATATCCGTGGTGGGTGAGAGCAGGGAACACTGCGACGGGTTGTTTGCAGGGCTTGCGGAAGGCGGCGCGGTCAAGATGCCGATGGCGGAGACGTTCTGGGGGTCCTACTTCGGGAACCTGACCGACCGCTTCGGCATCAACTGGATGATCGATTACGAGCTGCCGCGCGGGTAGCCCGAGGGAAGGCTTCTACCTGGCGGGGGGCAGCCGCATCTCTGTTGCCCGGGGCCGCCTGTCCCGAATGCGAATGGGCAAGGGGCATCGGTTGTCTGCCGATCCGGCATGGCCGGATACCATTCAGCCGGGGTTTCGACAGGCGGGACTTCCCCGATGTGGGCAGACCGCCCCGTTGGCAAGGCCCGGTTGTCGGGGGCGGGCGGTATTCGCAACAATCATCCAGGTTGCCGGCCCGATGATCCGGTGCACCGCATCACGCCGCCAAGCATGGCGGGGCAGGTCACGGATGTGCCTGATAACCGTCCTTGCTGGTGTCGTCGCTCCGGGTCCCGTGCTCCTCGCCGGCGTAGGCATCGAGTTCAATCACGTTGCGGTCGGGATCCCGGATAAAGACCGCCTGCAGGTCCCCGTACGTGAACTGGCCGCTCAGGGGGATGTCGTTGTCGGCAAGATATTGCCGGGTGGCGTCCATCGATCCGACCCTGAATGAAACGTGGGTAATGCCCGGATACTTCTCTTCCACGTCCATGAGAATATTCCTGTCGTTCGGCATGTTGGCGGGCCCGAGCAGGTTGAGAAAGACGCCCGAGGGATGCCGCATGATGATCGGATGGCCCTGCTCGAATCCGACATCGGACAGAAGCCGGAATCCCAGCCGTTCATAGAAGGCGACGGAAACCAATTTGTCGCTGACCCGGATGCCGATGTGATCGACCTTCGTTATATTGAGCATTGGCTGGACATTGCCATGGGCATGAGTCTTCAGGTGGCGGTCGATTATATCCGATGACCGGAGGTTGGTCCGAGAAGCGGTGGTACCGCGCGCGCCGTTGCACCTGGGCATTCCGCTGCAGGAACTAGTCTCAAGCGCAAGAGTCAATCTTCCTACATGGCACGTACCCCATCGGCAGAAATGCATGTACAATCCATCCCGCCTGTCAACCGGTTCGGCAGGCCTTAACAGTAAATCAGCATCCGCACACACCCGCTGGACGAATCATGGAAATTCTCTTCCTGGCCCCTTTCGCCATTTTATGGGGAATTCTCCAGGAAGCCAGGCAACTGGCGCAGATCTATGAAGCCGACGAATCCAGCGGACCGTCCCGTATTCATCATGTCCCGAAGAAGGACAGTTGGGTGCAGGATGTGGAGAGATTCGATCTGATGCTCACGCCCCACAGACGCAAAAAGAAGAAATCATCGAAAGCAGTGTCCGATGTGCCGGCGGCACCGGCCGGCGCTGCTACTGGGTAACGTCCGTAAGGACCGGCATGCACCGCCAGATGATCCGGCCTGCGGTTCCGCCTTGGCCGGGTTGTTTGGGATATGAATGGAAAACAGCCGGATGGGATGATCCCGAGAGGCGGTTGCGGTTGAACTGATCTTGGCCAAGCGGCTGCTGGTGTATGGGACGTCTGCCCGGTTTCATTCCTCATCACGCCGCATGACCCGCTGTTTCCTGGCGGAATTCCGGACCGCCCCGCTCCTTAAGCATCGTCCCAAAACCGAAAGTGACCCTGATCAGGGCGTCCCGCACACCATCAGACCCGGGTACGGGCAGAGGTGCCGGATTGAAAAACCCGTCTACAGCAATACCGACACTGCTCATGATCCCGGCAGGATTCCGCCGGTTACCCGACCACCCACCCCGGGAACTTAATCCCCCCATCCAGGGTCATCCGGACAGGGGCCCGATGCGTGGGTCAGGGATGGCGGGGATGGCCTTTCAACGGGTGGGAACGGACCCTGTTCGGCAGCGGAAGCCGGGCTCCCGAAAGAATTATGACAAACCTGCCCGAGGGACGGGAAATGGAGAGGACGGAAAAAATGGAAAATAATATAATCGAGGAGAAACAGGGACTTATGAGGTTCCGCCGGGCGTTTTTACGCGCGATAACTGTATTTATCAGGCGCGAAGAATAAATTCCCAATGCCCCTCCGGTCAAGGGCATTGGCGCAATCCGGATACCCCTGATTTCATTGCCGGTAT
>JAJDTE010000173.1:0-9621 GCA_022827325.1 Gammaproteobacteria bacterium
TGTGCGCCATGAGATCGTGCACAACAAGTGGGTGGTCGCGGATCTCACCTCCAAGGGCGCGCGATTCGTCGAGGAACTGGATGAAATACCGGATGGGGCCATTACGGTTTTCAGTGCGCACGGTGTCGCCCAGTCGGTAGCAGATGCCGCCCAGGGACGCGGTCTGCCGGTGCTTGACGCCACCTGTCCATTGGTCTCCAAGGTGCACAAGGAAGGGCAACGCTATGCCGAACAGGGCTTTGAAGTGGTCCTGATCGGCCATGAGAATCACCCCGAAGTGATCGGCACCATGGGCAGGATACCTGGGACGGTGCACCTGGTTCAGGACATCGAGGACGTTGCAAACCTCTCGCCGGCGGATGCGGACAAGCTTGCCTATGTCACCCAGACCACCCTGTCGGTTGACGATACCCGCGACGTGATCGAGGCCCTCAGGGCACGTTTTCCTGAAATCGTCGGTCCTGATGTCAAGGACATCTGTTACGCGACACAGAATCGCCAGGCTGCGGTTCGCAAACTGTCTGCAATCGTCGACCTTATCCTGGTGGTCGGCGCACACAACAGTTCCAACTGCAACCGGCTTCGGGAAATCGGCAGCGAAGCCGGCATTCCGAGTTATCTGGTGGGCGATGTCGACGCCATCGAAAAGGACTGGTTTGAAGATGTGGTCACGGTTGGACTCACTTCCGGCGCCTCGGCACCAGAGTACATGGTCGAGGATGTCATTGACCGGTTGCGTGAATTCGCCCCGGTGGAGCTGTCGACCATGGACGGTATCGAAGAGAATATCCGCTTCAAGCTCCCGGTGATGGATTTTGACCATCGAAATCCATGAGTCCCGCAGGGCTTCCACCGAAAGAAATTGCGGCGCGCTCGCTGCGCTCCACATGGGTTTGAGGACGGGCCGGAGGTAGCTACGGCTGGCGATTGCGGCGCCGGTTCGGCGTCTGGATTGGACGCCGTTTCACGCCCAGGTCAAGTCGCCGCGAAGACCGAAATCGGCGGTCAGTGATTCAGGGGCGGGTTTTCCGGGCTACTGGGAGGACTCGTTGCAATTGCTGCAGAGTCCATAAAGCGTCAATGAGTGGTCCTGCAGGTCGAATTCATGATTTTCCGCCACCTTTTGCTGCAGCGACTCGATTTCCCGATTCACGAATTCGATCACCAGGCCGCATTTCATGCAGACCATATGATCATGGTGCGCGGCGTCATTCAGCTCGAAGACCGACTTGTCTCCCTCAAACTGGTGACGGACCACTAACCCGGCCTCCACGAACTGGGCCAGAACGCGGTAGACAGTCGCGAGACCCACGGGGTCACTATCCTTCAAGACCTCGCGATAAACATCCTCCGCAGACATGTGCCGGGTATCGCTTGCTTCCAGGACCGCCAGGACCTTCAGTCTCGGCAGTGTAGTCTTCAGCCCGGCCTTGTGCAGATCATCGGTAAGGCCTTCGGTCTTTTCTTCAGAAGTGGCGGTCACTGTGTCGGGGTGTCCTGTCGGAAAGAGTGCAGCAACTCAATGCCGTCTGGTAACAACGCGAGGCGGATCCTGCTGCCGGGCAGTTGAAGTTTACGATCTTAACCCAAGTCAGGCGCAGCCTGTAGCCGGGATATGGCGCCGATTCCTTTCGTAGCGGGAAGTTCCGGATCAGGCCAGGGCTGCTGTGATCCTGATTTCCGTCGGGGATTCATACTGCGCCATTGCATCACAAGGTAGATTGCGTGCCAGCGCATCGGAGAGACACTCCTTAGCGGACTCCAGGCAGATACCGCATCCCGTGCCGACGCCCAGGCACTTGCGCAAGCATGACAGGGAGGAAACATCCCCGCGTTCCACGGCGTCCTTGATCTCGTGGCTGCTGACGGATTTGCAGATGCAGACGTACATGCTCCGGAATTCGGTAATTGCAAATCGGAGTATAAATGAGAATTGATCCGCTTGCAAAGCCCACATGGCAGCTCGTCAGTCCGATTTAGATATGTCCCCCTTTTCATGAAGGGAATCAATGGTTTGAAGGTTGGAACCGGACACGGTATGTCAAGCAGTCAAGCCCCGATGGTTTCTGGGCCTGCTCCCACCGAAGTGTTCCGTGAGCAACATCTCCAGGATCCGGATGATTCCCCATCCAGCCCCCGGCCAGCGTCCGGTGTGTTGGTCCAAACGGTGCCTGATCGCGGTCGATAGACGAACCGGGACAGCTGATCCCCCGCAAACGCCAGATGTCGCAACGGCGATACCCACCAGTTGCCGAGCCGGCTTACTGGAATGCTGTCCGGTTCATGGTGAGGCACCGGGGAGCAAACCGCCCACCGGCAATCCGCCATCCGGGGCGCAATACGAAGATTGCCGTCCGTTTCGGCAGCGATACTCAGGCTTCAGCACCAGGTGTCATTTGTGACTGCTGATAATTTTGCAGACCCACCTTGTCGATCAACTCCAACTGGGTTTCCAGCCAATCGATATGCTCTTCTTCGGATTCCAGGATGGAATCGAACAGCTCCCTGGAAACATAATCTCCGATTTTCTCACAGTCCGCGATGGCCTCTTTCAGATCCGGATGCGCTTTCATCTCCATTTTCAGATCGCATTCCAGTATCTCCCGGGTATCCTGGCCAATCATGAGTTTTCCGAGATCCTGCAGATTCGGCAGACCTTCCAGGAAGAGAATCCGTTCGATGAGCTGGTCGGCGTGTTTCATCTCGTCAACGGACTCTTGGTATTCATGCTCACCCAGGGCGACCAGTCCCCAGTCCTTCAGCATCCGCGCATGGAGAAAGTACTGGTTGATGGCCGTCAGTTCGTTTTTCAGAACCTTGTTCAGGTGCTTGATGACTGTTTCATCTCCTTTCATGTTGATTTCTCTACTGTTGTGGCAAGCGGCAATTCAATTGCCGTCGCCATTGTTGTTGGAAAGGTTGTCAAGGGTAACAAAGACGTGAATCATTTACAACTGATTGATTTTAAACAAAATAACATTGCTTCTGATTCTCGTTCCATCCACTGCGGCTTTCTCATGCCCACTTCCTCAATCCAGCGCCATATCATTTCCCATATGCGCCCCGGAGTGGTTTTTGTAACGTTCCCGCTCCCGGGTACGCACCAGCCCCTTGTACTTCGCGTCGATTGAATTCACCGGGTTCAGAATAAGGATTTCCCCGTGGACTTTTCCGCCGGCAGCAGATGCTCGTAGTGTCGGTCTGACTGTAACCGGCGCCGGATATTTGCCGCCGGTCAGGCAGAACCGGCCCGCGGAAAAACCACCATGTGCTGCAGGTCCAGGTGAATCCTGATCTCTCCCCCGGGTTGGTGGGCGTGATGGCTCGGCGCATGGCACATGACCCGGGCACCATCATTCAGCACAAGGGTGTAGAGATGGTCGGCCCCACGAAATGCACTGGACTCGACCCGGGCCGTGATGTGGCCCCGGGGATCATAGTGAATATCATCCGGCCTGAGCAAAAGATCCACCTCGGTGCCGGCGGGATAGGATACGGACATTTCCCCGGCAAGCACCCCGAAGGTGGTATGCAACTGGTTTTCATCCAGCACCCTGGCCTGTATGAAGACTCCACGCCCGATAAATTCGGCGATGAATCGATCCGCGGGCCAATGGTACAGGTTGTAACCGAAGTCCCACTGGTGCAACCGGCCGCTGTTGATGACGCCCATCAAGTCGGAAAACGCAAACGCTTCCAGCTGATCATGGGTGACCAGGAGAGCGGTGACGCCATTTTGACGCAATACCTCGCGTATCTCACGGGCCAGCTGTTCCCTGAGTTCCAGGTCCTGGCCACTGAACGGCTCATCCAGAAGCAGCAGATCAGGTCCCGGCGCGATGGCGCGGATCAATGCCACCCGCTGTTGCTGACCGCCCGACAACTCATGGGGATACATGTCCGCATACCGTCCCAGGCCGACCAGTTCCAGCAGTTCGAACACGCGCCGGCGGATGGCGTCCTGGCCCATCTGCCGGATACCGAAGCCCACGTTACCGGCGACGGTGAGATGGGGGAACAACGCCAGGTCCTGAAATACCATGCCGATTCTGCGGCGCTCCGGCGCCAGATGTTGGCCGGCTCCGGAGACAGTCTGGCCGCGGATCTGGATCCGGCCCTGGGAAGGCTGTTCAAAGCCCGCTATGGCACGAAGAAGAGTGGTTTTTCCACAACCGCTGGGGCCGAGCAAGCTGCCGATTTCGCCGTCCTCCAGGGAAAAGCTCACGTTGTCGACAACCAGGGCCCCTCCGAGCTCAACGCTGACACCGCTGATTTCCAGATGATTTTGGGGCTTCGTATTCATATGGGTCGGGTACCGGCCCGCGACCTGCTGATGGCCCCGCTCAGCAGAATCACGGGGATGATGCCCACGGCGACGATGGCGAGCGCGGCGGTTGAGGAATCGGCCAGGCGTTCGTCCGATGCAAGTTCGTAGGCCCGCACTGCCAGGGTGTTGAAGTCGAACGGACGGAGAATCAGCGTGGCAGGCAACTCCTTCATCACATCCACGAATACGATTACGATGGCGGTCAGCAGGCTTCCCTTCAATATCGGCAGGTGAATCTCACGCAGCACGGCGGCCCGGTTGCTGCCCATGGATCGGGCAGCGTCATCCATGGAAGGTTTGACCTTTTCAAGCCCTGCCTCCACGGTTTGCAGGGATACCGCAAGGAAACGGACCGTATAGGCGAAAAGCAGTACGAACACGGTGCCGCTGAACACCAGCCCCAAACCCATATCGAAATATTCCCGGGTCCAACGATTCAACGCGTTGTCCAGTGCACCGAACGGTATCAGTATGCCCACGGCGATCACGGTGCCCGGTATGGCGTAGCCCATGGATGACAGTCGTGAGAAAAACCGCATGGCTCTTGAAGGGTGAATGCGGTTGCCGTAACCCAGAATCAGCGCCGGGACCAGCGCCACCACGGCGGCCCCCGCCGCCAGGGCGAAACTGTGCCAGGCCAGGGTGACAAACCTGCGATCGATCATGGTCTCGTAGGTTTCCAGGGCCCAGATGACCAACTGGATGGTCGGTATGACAAAACCGAACAGCAACGGCAACAGGCAGGCGATGAAGGCGAGTGCGGCCCAGCCGCGGGAAAGCCTGATGTCCGGCAACCGCTGGTAGCGGTTGGTGGTATGGTGAAAGTGCGCGCGGCGGCGGGACCAACGTTCCAGCAGGATCAGGGCGAACACGAAGATCAGCAGAAACGCCGAAAGCTGTGCTGCCGCAACGGCGTCGAACATGCCAAACCAGGTGCGGTAGATGCCGGTGGTGAATGTGCTGACGCCGAAATACTGCACGGTGCCGAAATCCGCCAGGGTTTCCATGAGCGCCAGAGACAGCCCGGCCACGATCGCAGGCCGCGCCAACGGAACGGCGACCTTGGAAAAACTATTCCAGGGACTGCAACCCAGGGTCCTGCTCACCTCCAGCACGCAGACCGACTGGCCGATGAATGCAGCCCTCGTCAGCAGGTATACGTATGGGTACAGCACCAGTGAAAACATGACAATGGCGCCGCCGATCGAGCGCACCTCCGGAAACCAGTACTCCCCGTACGCCACCCCGAATGTCCCTCGGATCCATCCCTGGAACGGGCCACTCACATCCAGCATCCCGGTATACGTATAGGCAATGATGTATGCCGGCATTGCCAGCGGCAGCAGCAGTAGCCAAGTCAGCAGATTCCTTCCCGGGAAGCGGTACATGCTGGTGAGCCATGCCGTGGTGATGCCGATACTCCCCGCGCCCAGGGTAACACCCACCATGAGCCACAATGAGTTTAGGACGTACTCCGGCAGGACGGTGTCAACGAGATGCGGCCAGTTCTCGCTTGCCGGGGTAAACAGGTAAACGCAGACGGCGCCGATGGGCACCAGTATGATGAGCGACGTCAGCGCGCCGGCGATCGCCCAGCCACCGGGCAACCGTTGCAGGCCGAGGGGCCTTCCACCTGCAGGCAATGCCGCACTGCGCATCACAGGAACACCGCAACGTTGGGGACACCCCCCCGCGGGTCAACGCGACAATGCCGTGCATCGGGCCGGCTGGTCATGGGCAGTGCCAACACACGATCATATGACTGGGGGCGGGTCGCGGATTATGCCTGACACGTCGCACAGCGCTCAACGCCATCCGGCCCGATCCATCAGTTGCAGCGCCGCCCTGTTGTTTTCACCCAGCAGTGTCAGGTTGAGGGTATCGGCCCTGAACTCCCCCAGCCGGCGCAGCGTATCCGAAACGGACGCCCCGGGCACAATGGGATACTCGTTGTTGACTTCGGCGTACCAGCTCTGCGACTCCGTCGCCACGAGAAATTCCAGCAGGGCTTCTGCCGCGTCCCTGTTGCGGGCATGGCGGACAATGCCGGCACCGCTGACATTGACATGGGCTCCACGGCCGTCCTGGTTCGGCCAAAAGGCGCCTATCTTTTCCGCGGTCGCGCGATCCTTCTCCTTGTCGCTGTTGACAAGGCGCCCGTAATAATAGGTATTGACCAGCGTAAGGTCGCATTGCCCGGCCGCCACCGCGTGCAGTTGGTCCGTATCCCCTCCACCGGGTTTGCGGGCAAGGTTCGCCACCAGGCCCCGGGCCCACTGTTCCGTCCTTTCCTCACCCAGGTGCTCGATCATGGAGGCAACCAGGGACTGGTTGTAGATATTGCTCGACGAGCGTATGCAAAGGCGGCCGCGCCATTTCTCGTCCGCCAGCGCCTCATAGGTGGAAAGTTCCGCCGGATCAACCCGGTCCCTGGCGTAGAAGATAATCCTGGCGCGGCGGGAAAGGCCGAACCACTGGCTGTCCTCGTCCCGCAGATGAGGCGGAATTGCCTCGTGCAGAACGGGGTTCTGGATTGATTGCAGGATTTCCGCGGACTTGGCGCGTTGCAGCCGGCCGGCGTCCACTGTGATGAAGACATCCGCAGGCGTCGCCTCACCCTCGATCTCAATCCGCTTCAGAAGGCCGTCCGCCTTTCCGGTTACCAGCCGGAACCCGATTCCCGTGTCCGCCTCGAATCGTTCCAGGAGCGGGAGTATCAGCGCCTCCTTGCGTGCGGAATAGATATTGACGACATCCTCCGCGACCACCGGTGCGGATCCCGCAATCATCGATGCCAGCGCCAATGCCAGGGGGATGCGTGAATTAATCGATTTCATGAAATGGCTCGGTTGCTTTGATATTGATCGGTCGGCACCAGGGGCGGGGTCAATGGCCTGCGCCAGCTTCGGATCATTGCTCGGTGAATCACCCCCGCACCTTCCCGTCCTTGTCGTGGTCCGCAACACCGATATCCTTCTTCTTGGCAATTCCGTAGGCCTGCTTCGCGTCGAGGTTCAGGGCATGTGCCGGCGCACCGAAATTGCCGAACGCCTCGTCCCAGGAGTGCTCCTTGCCGGTGTAATGCTTGCCCTCGCTGTACGGCTTGTTGTTGGGCTTGTTGTCGGCCGCCAGTTTTTCATCCAGGTAGTTGTCCACGGCCTGGTTATAGAACACGGCGCCCATGGCAAATTTTGAAATCAGCTGGGGGTAGTCGTATCCGGTCAGCGGATCGAACCCGCCCTTGGCTGCGGCCGCCTTGCCGATCATGAACTCAATGACCTCGGCACCGGTCATCTTGCCGGACCAGCCATTGACAACGCCTTTATAGGTTTTCCCCTTCAGATCTTTGCCCTTGGATATCTGATCGACTTCGGTCTGCAGGACAACGAAGTCATCCTTGGATTTCGGATCCAGGATTGCACGACCCTCCTCCTTGCCGGCGTAGTACGCCATCATTTGCGACTTGATCTCAGCTGCATTGGAACCATCGCCCATTCCGGCAAGTTTCTTAAGGGAGTTGTGGAGGACCTGGCGTGCAGCCTGGCCCGTATATAAGGTCGAATCTGACTTGTCGCCGCCATACCCCTTGACGGTGACGGGGAAGGGTCCGTAGGTTTCAGCCAGTGCAGGTCCACTGCACACCAGAAGGCCGGCGACAACAAGTGCCGGGCAATTCTTTGAAGTCACTTGATTTTATTCCTGTCAGTTGCTTGATGGATCTAGAATGACAAGGCATGTAATGTAAATAATAATGATTAGCATTACAATAGATTTATAGAAATCCATTTAAGTGCTCGGTTGGGCATGGTCCGACACCAGGAGCACCGGGCCCTGATGCGGGAAGGCTATGAAAACCTCAAGGGGAGCAAGTACGACTGGCTGACGAACCCGGCCAACATGACCCGTCGGCAGACGTCCGGGTCCCAGGTGCTGCGTGACAGCACGCTAAAGACCGCCCAGGCCTGGGCGATCAAGGGGATGGCTATGTCGCTCTGACACTATGTCAGCAGGACCTGGACCGAAAATGGCTGAAAGCGGTGGCTGTTCTGGGCGGTGCGCTGTCGCCTGGAGCCAGTTAAGCAAGCTGCCAGGACGATCTGGAACCATCTGTGGGGTATCCTCAATACCGTTGTCCTGAATATCACCAACGATCCTTCGGAGGGCATCAACAGCAAGATCCGGATGGTCAAGATTCGCAGCTGGGGGTTTCGAAACAATCAGCGGTTCGCCAACACGATCTACTTCCACCTCGGCGGGTTGGACCTCCACCCCGAACCCGTCAAACGATGAATCTACCCGCTTGATCTGGGGAAGAGCCTACCGATATGGTAATTTAACTGTGGCGAAGAGAAATACTTTCCGACTGGAAGCCAGTCCAGACACCTGCAGTTATTTTGGTCTTTCCGTCTGCCGATAAACAGCAACTATTCGGTAATCGACATCAGGTAGGCGATCACGTCGGCACGCTGGTCCTCTTTCTTCAGTTTGAACTTCATTTTATTGCGTACTTTGGATTCGCCCAGCGTCTCCTTGAGGAAAGCCTTTGTGTCGGTGATGTAGGCATCCATGAGTTCAGGCGTCCAGACGAGACCAGCTTCACCAGCCGCAACCATACTTTTTCCGTATTTGAAATCCGCCGTACCGGCCTGGCGGCCGAAAATGCCCAGTAGATTTGGCCCAGTAGGTTTCTTCTTGCCTGCTTCGATCGAATGACATGCCTTACAAGACTTTTTGAACACTGCCTCACCCTTGACAGGGTCCCCAGGAGTAAAGGCTGTACTCATGTAAGTCACCAACATCAATACCAACGCAACAGCAGCCGGGACAGTTTTTCTCATGGTGATTACTCCAGGGGGGTATTGGGCAGTTGCATTGATCCAGGGGCAACTGCCCACCCCACATATGCCTCAGTTTATCGTGATCGTGAACTCGTCTTCCTCAAACGATATCGCTTCGACGAGACAACCAGACTCTTCGTCAAAGGAGAAAATGGTTGCTACTTCAGCAACCACCGAAAGCCGGCAGAATCGGCCTTCATTTACCATTGATTCCGGGCACTCCTCCATATCGGTATGGGGAACGCTGGCCTCGTAAACATCGTAGGAAAGAGCACACTCCATGTCTCCTGCAAGCACAGGGCCTGCGAGAGCGAGCAAGATCGCAGAAAATACGGCAGTTTGGGCAGCGACAATCAGGATGAGAAACTTCCGACAATCAAGATGAGAAAGCCGAAGTCGCGCACCTTGGGAGGGAGGGCGTAGCCCGACCGGACAAGGTGCGCGGCGGCCGGGCCG
>JAJDTE010000077.1:0-19489 GCA_022827325.1 Gammaproteobacteria bacterium
GAAGCTCTGCGCGTTCTGCGGCGAATGCGGCACCCGGCTCTACCATGCGGGCGGAGGCGTTCGCGAGGCGGGCAGCACGGTCCTCAGCATGAAGGCCGGAACCCTGGACGACACCTCGGTCGTTGTGCCCACCAGCCACCTCTGGACAATACGGGCGCAGCCCTGGCTCACGCCGATGCTGGGGGGCGAAGTCTGCTATGCGACCGAACCGGATTCGGAGGAGACGTTGCGCGCGCAGTGGCAAAATGCCGGCGGAGAGTCCGGGAATTCCACGCCCGACTGACTACTCCCGGGTCCCACTGTCCCCAGGTCCCCTGCAACAGGCACTTCGTTATAACGCCCGTCATTCGGGTCCTGTGCCATCCCCGCGGCCTTGACGCCTACTGATGGGCGAGAACGGATTCGCCCGGGAATCACATTCCGCGTGGGGCAATGCACCGGCCGGGGAGACCTTCCCAGATGAGCCGGCTAGGGCACGGGATTTCTTCAGGAAACGGAATTCTTCGACTCCGGGCATGGAATTCATTCCCTACCATGATTATTGATTTTATAGAAATAATATCTAATTAACTCGTAATAAATTCGAAATAATATAATTATTTTCTATTTTATATTGTCCATGCCGAAATAAATCCCTAGACTGCTGCCCATCACAAACCGTTGCCCTGTCGATGTACCAGCACAGCTTCCAGGAAAGACAGTTCCTCACCGCAAGGGCGGACCAGTTCGCCCGCCAGGTCATGCGCCACCAGGACGGGCGGCTCGGAGCCGATGAGTTCCAGCAGTTCAGGCTGCGCAATGGCCTGTACATGGAACGCTACTCGCCGATGATTCGCGTGGCCATTCCCTATGGCCAACTCAGCTCCGCACAACTGCGGATGCTGGCAACCGTCGCCGACCGGTACGACCGCGGGTATGGACATTTCACCACACGCCAGAACATCCAGTTCAACTGGGTCACCATCGAGGATTCGCCCGACCTGCTCCGGGACCTGGCAACCGCGGGAATGCACGCCATACAGACCAGCGGCAGTTGCGTGAGAAACATCACCACCGATCATCTCGCCGGAATTGCCCCGGACGAGATCGTCGACCCGCGCCCGTGGTGCGAACTGATCCGACAATGGTCGACCCTGCACCCGGAATTCTACTGGCTGCCGAGAAAATTCAAGATCGCCGTATCCGGTTCCCTGGAGGACCGGGCCGCGATCCGGTTCCATGACATCGGCATCGAACTGTACCTGGGGCCCCGGGATGAGGAGCTTGCCAGAATCCTTGCGGGCGGGGGCATGGGGCGGACACCGGTGATCGGCAAGGTCGTGCGGGATGCGGTTCCGGTGCATGAATTGCTCGGCTGGCTGCAGGCGATCATCCATGTCTACAACAGGTACGGCCGACGGGACAACAAGTACAGGTCGCGAATCAAGATCCTGGTCAACGACCTCGGCATCGAGGCATTCACCCGGGAAGTGGAATCGGTTTTCGAGCGCTACCGTGAAACATCTCAGGCCTGGGATCCGGAGCGGTTCGATCGCATCAGTGATGATTTCGAAACCCCCCGGCTGGACGATGCCAGCCTCCCTTCCCGGCATATCCCGGTGGACAGCGAGGCATTCCGGCGGTGGCGGGAATACAACACGGAGCCCCACAGGGACCGGGACCGGCTGATCGTGCACCTGCCCCTCAAGGCGCACGGCGCGGCGCCGGGTGATATGGACTCGGATACGATGCGGCGCCTGTCGGACATTGCCGAACTCTACAGCGGCGGGGAGATCCGGGTGACGCATCGCCAGAACCTGGTCCTGCCCTGGGTGCACCGGCGAAATGCCCATGAGCTGTGGTGCCTGCTCGGGGAATGCGGACTCGCCACGCCGAACATCGGCATGCTCACCGACATGATCGCCTGTCCCGGCCTCGACTACTGCTCGCTCGCCAATGCCTCCACCATTCCCCTGGCCAGGGAGCTCGGCCAGCGCCTGGACGATCTGGACCGGCTGCAGGACATCGACCGGATCAGCCTCAAAATGTCGGGCTGCATGAACGCCTGCGGCCATCATCATGCGGCCGACATCGGCGTTCTCGGCGTCGACAAGAAGGGCGAGGAGTGGTACCAGATTACGCTGGGCGGCGATGCCGGCAACGCGGCCCGGATCGGCCAGCGTCTCGGCCCCGCCATACCGCGGGACATGCTCGTCGACGGCATCGTCCTGATCGTGGAAACCTACCTGCTGATCCGGCTTCCGGGGGAATTGTTCGCCGACAGCCTCCAGCGCACTGGGCTTGAACCCTACCGGGAACAGTTCCATGCGAATCATCAAAAACAGAAAAATCGTCCGCACGGAGTGGCTGCCTGATACGGAGGCCGCGGAGCCGGGCGGGGCGCCCCGGCGCATTCTGGCCCTGGACGAGTGGCTGGAAGCTGCCCCGGCGCAGGCATCGAACGGACAGGTTCCGGACCTGTCCGGGGTGCTGCTCGAGCCCGGCGACGATCCGGAGGCGCTCGGTGAATGGATCGGCGACATTCCGGTCATCGCGATCAATGCCGAAAACTTTGCCGATGGACGGATCTATTCCCTGGCGTTCGAGCTTCGTCGGTTCTACCGGTACCAGGGGGAAATCCGGGGCATCGGGGCGATTTTCGACAACCTGTCCATGATGGAGCAATGCGGATTCGATGCCTTCGCGCTGAAGCCGGGCCTGGCGCCCGAAGAGGCGATGCCCTATTTCACCGAGATCGAACCCGGCTACCCGTTCGTCGGCAATCAGTAGTCGCTTCATGAGGCCGCGTACGGCTTTCGTGTCGCCGTGGCGGTTGTCCCGGACCCGTTTTCGCGGCGATTCGCGGGGGTGATCTGTCAAGTGGCGCGCTCTTGGGAGGTGCCCGGGTCGCCTGGCAGTCGGCGAAGCCGGCGAATCTCCCGTCGCGGCGATTTTTCCCTGTCCCGGCACTTCCCTCCCATTTCCCCTTGACCATACAATCCGTTTTCGATCAGACCAATACCGGAGGTGAGCAATATGAAGAAAAATCTTCTCGTGGGAGCCATTGCTTTCTGGCTGGGCCAGGGCGCCTATGCCGCGGACGAATGGGACATGCCCACGCCCTACGGGGACCGCAACTTCCAAACGGCCAACATCCGTGCGTTTGCCGATGATGTGGAAAAGAACACGGACGGTGCGCTGCGGATCACCGTGCACAGCGCAGGTTCGTTGATCCGGCACCCGGAGATCAGAAACGCCGTTCGCCGTGGCCTGGTTCCCATCGGCGAGATTCTGATGTCCCGGCTCGGAAACGAGGATTCCGTGTTCGAGATCGACTCGGTGCCGTTTCTCGCCACCGACTACCGGCAGGCAAAGGCGTTGTGGGAGGCAAGCAGTCCGGTGATCCGGGACCGGCTTCGGGAAGCCGGGCTGGAACTGCTGTTCGCTGTGCCCTGGCCGCCCCAGGGCATCTATGCGAACAGGGAGGTCCGGAAGGTGGATGACCTCGCCGGCATGAAGCTCCGGGTCTACAACGCCGCCACGGAACGATTGGCCGGGCTCATGAATGCGGTACCGACACAGGTGGAGGTGCCGGACATTTCGGTGGCCTTCGCCAGTGGACGCGTGGAGGCCATGATCACGTCGCCATCCACCGGCGCCAACACGAAGTCCTGGGACTATGTGTCCCATTTCCATGATACCCGGGCGTGGCTGCCGAAGAACATGGTGATCGTCAACCGGAAGGCATTCATGGGACTGGATGCGGAAGTCCGGGAGACAGTTCTGGCTGCGGCGCGAAGGGCAGAGGAACGCGGCTGGACGGCCAGCATGGCGGAGACGGAAGCGAAAACGGCGGTTCTCAGGGAGAACGGCATGACCGTGGTCATGCCGGATGCCGAACTGACGGAGGGCCTGAGGGCCATCGGCAGTACGATGGCCGAGGAGTGGTCCGCTCGGGCCGGGGAGGCCGGCCAGGCCATCCTGGACGCCTACCGGCAGTAGGTCGGGACGCCCGGCGGTTGCCGGCATACGTTCCGGTCTTTCCCGAAAACCGGGCAAAGCCGCCATGTCGGAAGTAGCCGCGATGAAGGTCCGGAGCGTACTGGATCGCATATACCTGGCAAGCACTGTCCTGGCGGCTTGCTGCCTGGTGCTCATCTGTCTGGTCGTCGCCGCCCAGGTGGCGGGCAGGGTTGTGGACACTCTCGCGGGGGCGGTGGGAGGCAATCGACCCGGCCTGTACGTTCCTTCGGCCGCCGAGTTCACGGGATACCTGTTCGTCGCCGCTTCGTTCCTGGCGCTCGCCGGCACGTTTCGCCATGGCGGGCACATCAGGGTCACACTGCTGCTGTCGCGTCTCGGCGGTGTGGCCCGCCACCGGTTCGAGATCGGATGCCTTGTCTTTGCGGCCGTGTTCTCGGGTTTCTTCTGCATCCACTCGATACTGCTCGCATTCGACAGTTATGCGTTCGGCGAAGTCTCGGTGGGCCTGGTTCCGGTTCCGTTGTGGATTCCGCAGGGCTTCATGGCCCTCGGCCTGTTCGTGTTCACCATTGCCGCCATCGATGACCTTGCATGCGCCCTGCGCGGGGGCAGACCGTCCTGCCAGGAACCCGCAGACACCCCGTTGGGGGAGAATTTCACCGTGCCGGAAGCGTCCGGCGATCCCGCTGCCGGAAGCGGCGGGCACCTGAAAAAGACACGGAACCGGAATACGTCATGGACCCGGCCGTCCTGACGGTCCTCCTGGTTGTCCTGCTCATCGCCTTTCTCGGCAGCGGGGTGTGGGTGGCGCTCTCCCTGTTCGGTGTGGCCGCGGTGGCGGTCGCCACGTTCACCCCGGCGCCGGTGGGGCAGCTGATCGCGGTCACGGTATGGGGCGCCGGCAACTCCTGGGAACTCGCGGCGCTGCCCATGTTCATCTGGATGGGAGAGATCCTTTTCCGCTCGCGCCTTTCGCGGGACCTGTTCACAGGGCTTTCGCCCTGGGTTGCGGGGCTTCCGGGAGGTCTCCTGCATGTAAACATCCTTGGTTGCGGCCTGTTTGCCGCGGTGTCCGGCTCCTCGGCGGCGACGACAGCGACCGTGGGCAGGTTGTCGCTGTCGGAACTGGGCAGGCGCGGCTACGACGAGGACATGACCATCGGCACCCTGGCCGGATCCGGGACATTCGGGCTGCTCATCCCGCCCTCGATCATCCTGATCGTCTACGGGGTCGGCACCGACCAGTCGATCGTGCGGCTCTTCATCGCCGGCGTGGTTCCGGGGCTCCTGGTCATTGCGCTGTTCATGGGCTACGTCATCGCCTGGTCGCTGCTGGGCGGGGGACGGGGTGCGCCGTCCGCGACGGAGAGCACGGGGCTCGGCGGGCGGCTTCGCGCTGCCCGGAACCTGATTCCGGTGGTGGCGCTCATTGCCGGTGTCATCGGGGCCATCTACACCGGTTTTGCCTCCCCGACCGAGGCGGCGGCCGTCGGGGTGGTGCTTTCGCTGGCGCTTTCGTGGCTCACGGGGTCGATGAGCCGGCGGGTATTCGTCGATGCCCTGATGGGGGCGACCCGGACATCGTGCATGATCGCCTTCATTCTCTGCGGCGCGGCGTTTCTGGCCGTTTCCATGGGATTCGTCGGCATTCCCAGGCAACTCGCCGAATGGATTGTTTCGATGGGGCTTTCCCCCGCCCTGATGCTGATGGCGCTCACGGTGTTCTTCGTGATTCTGGGCTGCTTCCTCGACGGCATCTCGGTGGTGGTCCTGACCACCTCGGTGATCCTGCCGATGGTCGAGGCCGCGGGGATCGATCTGATCTGGTTCGGTATCTATCTCGTGCTGGTGGTCGAGATGTCCCAGGTCACCCCGCCCGTGGGGTTCAACCTGTTCGTGCTGCAGTCACTGACGGGCAGGGACATCATGGCTGTCGCGAGATGCGCCCTGCCTTTCTTCCTGCTGCTCGCCGTGGCGGTGCTGCTGATTGCGCTGTTTCCGGACATCGTGACCTGGTTGCCCGGGCGGATGGCCGGGTAGGATCCGTTTCCGGCGTGAATCAGTATCGTGACAGGTTCGGAGCAACCGAATCCGATGCCTGCCCGGTTGGGCTCACCATCACGCCGGCCAACCGCACATATCGGTACTTCCGGATGGACGTGGACAGCGGGTACCGCCACGAACAAGTGGCGGCCGATACGCCAGTGCCGGCAACGAAATCCACCTGATCGAAACCCGGATCACCCAAGGCGGAGAGATGGTGAAGGCCGGGCAGCTTGCCGGGAGCGCCGGCGCGAAACCCGTGCCCGGCTTCGGCGCCGGGATTCAATCCCATAGAACGCAAAACCCGGCCGCCCCCAAAACGGAGGCGGCCGGGCACGTTCTTTTGCTGTCAGGAAGATTCGGCCGGACGGTCCCGGCCGAATCGGAAGTCTTCAGCCGGAGCGTTCGTCGATTAATGACAACAGCCCATTCAGGGATTTGAACCGCAGACAGTCCTCCGGTTGCAGCGAGAGGCTGAACTCCTTGTTGGCTTCCTTGAAGAAAGCGACTGCATCCATCGAGTTGATTCCGGCATCAGCCAATCGGGCGTCGAAATCCGGATCGGGGCCAAGGCCCAGATGCTCGTTGACAAGGTTCTTGAGACGATCTTGTGTTGATGACATAGATATTTTCTCCTTTGCATTTGGTGGTTCGTCGGAGCGGAATGCGCCCGTACCGGACAACACGGAAACAGGACCTTGGTACATGAGACACGCCCTGATCCAAGCCCCGCAACGATGGCGTAGCGGGACCATGGTGGGAGTATATTACATGATCAGCCTGTTTTCTTCATCGATGTCATTTCCTGGAGAAGTAGCTGAACGGTTCGGGATCGGGCGAGCGACAACCTGCAACATCGCCGGGAAACTGGCAGCATCCTGACTGCCTGGATATTGATCTCAGGGAATTTTCGATTGACCTGAACGTAGTATATAAACTACGATCATGCGATGGTTGAGTTGAAGCAAACGGAAACCTTTCGCAAATGGTTCGCAAATCTCCGAGATACCAGGGCTGCCACGTTCATTGCCTCCAGACTGGATCGACTGGCATTCGGCCACACCGGTCGGAAAGGGTATCAGTGAGCTTCGCATTCACCATGGCCCCGGTTACCGGGTTTATTTTCAGTGTCGCGGCGACTCGATCATCGTCTTGCTGTGCGGAGGCGACAAGCGCTCGCAGTCACGTGACATCAGGACCGCACTACGGCTTGCCAAAGAATGGGGAGAAAGACCATGACTGAAAAGCTGACAACCTTTGACCCGGCCGAACACCTGAACTCCGACCAGGCCATCGCCGATTTCATGGCAGCGGCATTCGAGACCAGCGACTCGGCCTATATCGCCCACGCCCTGGGTGTTGTCGCCCGGGCCAAGGGGATGACGGAGATTGCCCGTCAGACCGGGTTATCCCGGGAGCAACTCTATCGGTCGTTCAGCGCCGAGGGTAATCCGACACTGCGTTCAACACTTGCGGTTATGAAGGCTTTGGGAATCAGCATGTCCGCAAAGCAGGCAGAGGCACATTCCGGGTAGATGGACAAGACTATCCTGTTCAGAAACGGCTTGATGCCGTGTCTGCGGCCACGTACCCGGTCAATGAGTGCATGACACCAAGGCAGGAGGCCAGGCAACCCGGGGTCGGACGAGCGACGCCCTACCACATCGCCAGGAAACTGCAGGCGTCTTGAGCCGGGAGACGTCCATACCATGCCGAACAGCCGGATTCGGATGCCGGCCTCTACGGATTCGTATGGATCTGAAAATGTTCTTCTGAGCCCGGATTCTCCCGTGCTGCCTAATTCGTGTCCGAAATCAGGAGGTAGCCCCTATTCTCGACCGTGTCGAAAGTCCGCATCGCGCCGACCAGGTCGTCGGATTTGACCCACACCCAGGGAGCCCGGTTCGGGTTGACATCCATGATCAGGAAAGAATCGCTGTTTTCGTCGTATGCGCCGAGAGGCGAGATATGGCCGCCGCCCGGCTGGCCGAGCGCCTTGCGGGTATAATTGACCAGCACGTAATCATCCCTGGTCGCCAGGTTGGCGGCCAGTTCCTGCCTGATCGTCTCGGCACTTGCATCGTCATCGACGACCCGCATGGTTACTTCAAGCCCATGGCTGCGCAATACCTGTGCCAGCTGATGCAGTTGCAGGCCGAAATCGCTTTTCATGTCGCCCTTGATCTCGATGGGCTTGCCAAGGACTTCCTTGCGGGATTTCGTCAGTTCGTTGAGCACGTTGCCGGGCGTATACTTTCCGAAGAACGGGCTGAAACCTTCCGAAAACCAGGCCAGTTCATCTTGGTCGATGGATTTCGTGTCATGGGGCAACCCCTCTTTCTTGCCCAGTCGCAGCGCGTTCAGCACCATCGCGGAGGATGCAGGGCCACAGAAAATCTTGTTGTTCTGGCTGACGAAATTGTTGCTGAGCGGGAAAAAATCCGTGTTGTGGGAGGAACGGAGCAGACGCTCTGCGCTCACCCCGGATCCCCATTCGACCAATGCGGGCGAACCCGGATTTTCCTTTCCGGCGGCGTGTACTGGAATCACGGTCAAACCGACCAGCAACGGCAGCAATGGAAGCAGCCGATATAACTCTTTACGCTTCATTTCTTTATGTTTCATGGATTTCTACAACACTATGGTTCTGATGGGTGGTGCGGGCACGGCCAGCACGGTTCGTTGGCCCGGGTGAGACGCCATTCGAAACCCCCGGTATTGTACCTGCCTGCGGATCATATCAGGTTGCGGCCTGGGTAAACCTACGCCGGCCAGTGGGGTGCGGCTTCCAGCCATTCGTCGTCCGAACCGGTTGGCCATGGCGGCATGGTCACCGCGAAAGCCGACAGGGGAGCTTCTCCGGTCGCGCGGAACTGGAACGATGTGCCGACCGGAATCGTGACGCAAACACCGGGCTTCAGCGTGACCACCTCCTCCCGGGAGCCGTCGTGCCGCCACATCTCGCCTTGGCCGTCAAGGACGTACCAGATTTCCTGGACGGTTCGATGACGGCCTGCCCGGGAAACCTCGCCCGGCGCCAACTGGAAATGCGCCGCACTTCCGGTGGAAAGCGACAGCAGCACCCGCACCTGCGACCCGTCCGGTGCGGTCAGGTCCGGTTCGGCAGGCAGTGCCCTGGTGCCGAAATCCGGGTTTTTCCCATTGCCGGTCACGGGAGTGGTCATGCGGTCCGATTCCAACTTCTCGACGTTGTATTCAATACTGGTTTCCCGAACAGGCGGGATTGCATGCATCGGTTGACAACAACCGCAGAGCATCGTTCCGTGTCCTGCCCGGGCACTGACCTGACGATCCCGGAAACGGAATTCGGGGCCAGGCCGATCAGGACCGGTCCTGAAGAAAGCCGGAACGGCCCACAACGGCCGCCCGGCGCCTACTTTTTCCTGTCGATGGCCATCAGCAGCGTAGGCAGCAGAAGGAAATCGGTCAGCAGCGCGATGACGATCGTCATCGATACCAGGATTCCCAGCGCCCAGCTCAACTCGAATCCGGATGCCGTGAATACCAGGAATCCCAGTGCAAGCACGACGGTGGTCGTCGCCAACGCGTGGCCGACAGCGCCGAACGTGTAGCGCACGGCTTCGGGCGCAGGAAGCCCCTCCTTGCGCGCCTTCAGGTACTTGGTAAGAAAGTGGATCGTGTCGTCGACGATGATCCCGAACGCGACGACGGTCACCACCGAAGACGCCATGCCTACCCTGCCGACGAGATAGCCCCACAGGCCGAAGCTCATGGCCGCGGGAATGAAATTCGGCAACAGGCTGATCAGCCCGATGCGGAGGTTCCTGAGGACCAGGATCAATATCAGTGAGATCAGGCCCATGGCGATGATCGTGCCTTGCAGCATGCTCTCGATATTCCGCTGCGACAGGTGGGCAAAGATCATGGTGATGCCCGTCGCGGCCGTGGCCATGCCCGGTGCGTTGGCCTCGAGCCAGGCCTGGGCGCGTTCATCCAGCGCGAGAAGTTCCCCGCCCGACAGGTTCGCAGCGACGGCGGTCATGCGGGTGGCGGACTTGGCGACGTCGATGCGGTCGTTCAGGTCGATGCCGAACGGCAGCGAGAATTCATAGAGCAGCAGGTACTGCGCCGCCAGTTCCGGGGATTCGGGCAACCGGTGGAAGGCGGGATCGTCGCCGTTCATGTTCCGGTTCAGGCGTTTCATGATGTCGGGAAACGCCTGCACATGGGTTACCTCGGGCTGCTCCCGGAGCCATTCCGCGAAGGCATCCGCAGTGTGCAGGTACTCCGGATCGGTGATTCCTCCCTCGCGGCCCGCGCTCAGTGAGTATTCCAGCGAGTCCAGACCCGTGAGGTTTTCGATTACGAAGTCCGTGTGGCGCCTGAACTCGAAGCGGTCATCGAAGTAGCGCGACCAGGTTTCGCTGATTTCATTGCGCGGGATACCCATGACCAGAACGATCGTAACGGCGCTGACCGACCACAGCAAAAACTTGCGGCGATCAATCACGAAGCCGGCAAGGCGGTCGAAGAAAACCGGTTTGCCCCCGCGCAGGGGCGGCACCCTGAGCGGCAACAGCGAAAGGATCGCCGGCAGCAGGACCATGCAGTAACTGAAGGCACAGAAAACGCCGAACGCCACCAGATTGCCCAGCACGTGGAACGGGGGCGAATCGGAGGCGTTCAGGCTCAGAAATCCGATCGCCGTGGTCAGCGACGTCAGGAAAACGGGGGTCGCGTTGTGCCGCAGCGAATCCGCGATCGCCTCGCGCTTTTCCATTCCCCCTCGCATGCCCAGCAAGGTGATCGATACGATATGGATCGCATAGGCGACCGTCATGGCCATGACGATGATGGGCACGCCGGCGTTGGTGGGACTGAACTCCGTGCGCAGCCAGCCGGCCAGCCCCATCGTCGTGTTGACGACGAACATGAGCACGATCACGATGGCCAACGTGCCGAGCAGCGAGCGCAGGAGAATGGCGGCGGCGGCAACGATGACGACAAACACGATCGGCATGAGCCTGCGCAGGTCGTCCTGGGTCGCATCCGCAAAGGCGCGGTGCATGACGACATCACCCGTCAGGTAATAGTCGATATCCGCATGCCTGGCGCGGGCCTCGTCCAGCATCGCGTGCAGGTGGTCCGTGATTTCGACCACTGCGGGGTCCATCGGGTCGGGGAGGAAGAAGTTGATCGCCACCCCGCTCACGCGTCCGTCATGGGATACCAGCCTTCCTGTGATTTCCGCGGAGTTCAGCGCGATGGACTCGACCTGCGACAACTCGTCATCGGTCAGGGATCCGGCGCCGTCCACGAGCGGTTCGACGATCAGGTCATCGCCTTCCGCCTCGCTGTGGGAATAGTTGGTGAGCGAATCGACGCGGCTGGCGTACGGCGCCCGCCAGGCCGCCTCGGTCAACTCCTCGATGGCGCCAAGGGTCTCGCGGGTGAATACTGTGCCCTGTGCGGGCGCAACCGCGATCAACGCCCGGTTGGACTCGGCGTAGATTTCCTCCAGCGCCTCGTACTCGGCGAGTTCCGGGTTGTGCTCGCCGAAGAGGATCCGATAGTCGTTGGTCACGTTGATGTAGCGAACGCCCGCGGTCATCGCGATCATCAAGACCGACGCCAGCGCCACCGTCACCCAGGGCCGTCGGAGGATCAGGTCGAAGGCGCGGTCGAGATGAGCGGGCGTCATCGGCAAGGACCTTCCCGGCCGTGTACATCGTGCGACGCAGCGCACCGCCTGGTTGAAACGTCGCGCATCAATCGTTCACCAGTCGGCCGACTTCGAGGCATGGACGTGGTTCGGCATCCTGTAGCTGAGGCCACCCTCGTCATACACGGATATGTCCAGAAGCTGCGAGAAATTTCCGAATCGGAGCAACTGGGTATTCTTGGCCCTGCGTTGCAGGTACTGTTTCAGCCGGAACAGAAACAGCGTTCCGATCGTCGGGCTCCACGGATACTGGTACTGGTTGGCAAGCCTGTTGCCAATGAGTGCGCGCGAAAGCTTGAAGGCCAATGCCGTCGTTTTCCTTTTTTCGGTCGGGTCCGTGATGCCCGCCACCGACGGAATGGACTTGATCAGCGCATTCGCCACTTCCACGGAATCCTGATCGGGCGGCGGTTCGCACAGGAAGCCAACCGTGTAGATGGATTCGGCTTCCTCCCCGTCGGCATACAGGATCGAATCCGGTATCCCCATCAGGTGGCCGGCGTAGCGCCACACTGCGAGCACGCCCGCCTTTTCCTCGGGCGTGTATGTCGCGCCCACTTTCATCGAGTAATCCAGCAGGCGCTTGGAGAAAACCGCGATCGCCAGCCCCAGGTGCGCCGCGCTGACCGGCGTGCCCCAGGCGTCCTCGTCCCATACGTCCGACTGCGCCAAGAGCGTCCTGATGCGGCAATGCACGAACCGTACGCGCGTGGACAGCTTCCAGCCGTCGCCGTCCCGGTCCAAACCACCGGGGAAGAAGATTTCCACCAACTGCCGGTTGTTCTGTTGCAGCCGTCGCTTGGTGGCCGCCACCCGCTTGGTGGTGTTGAATGATTTTGCGATCAGCGTCGAAAACCCTTCCACCAGCACGCCCGCAACGAAGGCCACGAGCATCAGGTCCGCGTTGGTGCTGAACGCGCGGATCCCGGGCTGGAACGCCTCGCGGTCAAGCCACGGAGGATCTTCCAGATGATCGAAGAAATCCCGCAGCACCTGCGGCGCCTTGCGAAGAATGTCGGGTTGCTGCTCGATGCCCGCCCCGATGAATCGGTGCAGGTCGACGGGAGGCATGGCGGAAAGCTCCTCCATGACCGGGTCGAGCACGGGGTCTCCGATCCTCGTATGCCGGATGTAATTTTCAGCACGCGCGCCCATGCCCATGGAGCTTGCTTTCGCGTAGCTTTCAGCGTATGCGGAAGGTGCTAACTCCAATTTCCCGGAATTCTTGAGGACAGAGGCGGACACACGAAAATAAACGGGCTCAACGCTTTAGGCCAAGTCCCGCCCGAGTACATTCCACGCCGTCGGTTTCTGCATGATTGCCTGTGGTTTCCCGCATGGTGCCGGCGTCGATGAAAAACACCCGCCAAGCGCATCGAAAGCGGGCCCGAGGTCGGAAGTCCATCGCCGAAACCGGTGCGGCGCCCCCGAAAATGCGCGAAGCCCGGATCGGGGCCGGCGGGGTTCGGCGTGGTTCTGACATATCAAATAGATACCGATTTCCGACGATTTTAGTATGTCACAGACCGCCTCCGTATCCAATACAAACACTGTGTCCTGCAGCGAGCATATGCCCGGCCGTAGCATGAATTCTGTCCGGTTTCAGAGGCATTGATTAATGAAGTTGTCTTGAGCCGGTCGGTACCGCAGGTTACGCCGGGAATTTTCTGGCTTCAGGAGAAGCGGCAATTGCCATCAAGGCGGCAGCCAGGGCAATGCAATCATTCTCCGGGGCGATCTGCCGGGACGTTCTGGATGCACCGCCGCATAACATTGAACACAACAATGAAGGATCCGCATGCTAGTGTTGAATTCGTTAGGCTTGTGAGAAAATAGTGTCGGCATCAGAGATCATTTTCGAAGTCGTCGAAGACGAACTGGACGGGGGTTATTCGGCGACAGCACTCTGCTTTGGTATTCACACGCAAGGAGAATCTATTGAGGAGCTCCGACGAAACGTCAGAGAGGCTATGGAGTGTTATTTCGATGAAACCATGGATCGGCCGAATCTGATACGCCTGCACTTCGTGCGGGACGAGGTTCTAGTGGCGTGAAAGTTCCACGCGATGTCAGCGGTACTGTTCTGCTGGCATCGCTTCGCCGGATGGGTTACGAGCCAATGCGCCAACGTGGCTCGCATGTGCGTATCACGCTATTCCTCGAGTAGCGACAGGTAGTCCGGATACTCCCATTCCTGGTATTGCTTTAGAACGATAGGTTCTGGAAATAGGGATATCTTGTTGTCGATCGCTTACTGACATCCGACCCTTTCGCACGAATCGTCGGTGTAACAGACACCGCATATATCACCGGACTCCGGCTTCAGTGTATGCGGAAGGTGCTACCTCCAATTTCCCGGAATTCTTGAGGACAGAGACGGGCACGCGAAACTAACCGGGCTCAATGCTAGACCAAGTCCCGCCCGAGTGCATTCCACGCCATCGATTTGTGCATGATTGCCCGTGGTTTCCCGCATGTTGCCAGCGTCGGATGAAAATCACCCATCATAAGCATTGAAAACGGGGCCGAGGTCGGAGTCCGTCGCCAAAACCGGTGCGGCGCCCCCGAAAATGCGTGAAGCCCGGATCGGGGCCGGCGGGTTTCGGCGTGGTTCTGACATATCAAATAGATACCGATTTCCGACGATTTTAGTATGTCACAGACCGCCTCCGTATCCAATACAAGCACTGTGTACAAAAACCGCGACCTGATCCGGTACGCCTGTACTTCGTACGGGACGGGTTTCTACCAAGAGCTACGGTACGCCGTCTTCGAACCGCCCGACTTGACCAACGTCATTGGTGCCGTACTTTGCCAATAGCATTCTTAGGGTTCTGACTCGGAAAGAGTGCTGCAGTCGTCAAGAAGAGGGTCCAGGAATGAGCGCACGAACTGAAGCCAGGCCACTAAACATCCGGAATCAGCCCGCCTATACGATCGCTGAAGCAGCACACCTTCTCAGCGTGCCGCCGCCGACGATGCGGTATTGGGCGACGGGCCAGGGGCCGTATCCGGCCCTGATCGAAATCCCGAAGGTGCGCCCCGGAGAACCAGCGTTGCTGTCATTTCTCAATCTGGTTGAACTGCATGTACTTGCTGCGATTCGTCGCAGGCACGCAATGCCGATGGCCAAGGTTCGCACAGCAATTGAATATCTAAGAAAGCACACCAAGCGCAAAGCGGACAAGCGGCATCCACTCATCAGCAGGCAGCTCCAAACAGACGGGTTGGATCTTTTTATCGAACGCTATGGCGAGCTCGTGAACATCAGTGAGTCCGGGCAATTCGCCATGAGGGAGGTAATGCAAGCCGCGCTGCAACGGATCGGGCGCGACCAACATGGAATACCGATCAAGCTCTATCCATTCACTCGTAGCTCAATCGACCATGCACCTGCGCTAGTGGTAATCGATCCAGCGCTCTCGGCCGGCCGACCGGTAATTACTGGAACAGGACTCGCGACGGAAGTGATCGCCGAGCGTTACAAGGCCGGTGAGTCGGTAAGCGATCTGGCGAAGGATTATGAGCGCAAGGAAGCAGAGATCGAAGAAGCGATCCGATGCGAACTCAAGGCGGCCGCCTGAGCGCTTCGTTCTCTATCTCGACCGTACTCTCGGCAATCACATCATTGCCAATGCCCTGCGTGGCGCCGGTACCTGCCGGCTGCCGGCGCCTTCGCCCTGGTCTTGGGGGCAGGCCGTCAGACCAGGAAGGGCCGCAACTTCTACTCGGTCGCCTTCTGCTGGGCGGTCTCGAACATTTCCAGTTGTTCGTGGCTGGCCTTTTCCTGGTGGAGGGACTTGTACTCGCCGTACGGCATGCCGTAGACCAGTTCCCTGGCCTGGTCGTAATTCAGCTCGATACCGTGCTCCGCCGCCTCGGACACGTACCACTTCGAGAAGCAGTTGCGGCAGAAATAGGCCAGGTTCATGAGGTCGATATTCTGTACCTCGGGGTACTTCCGAAGGTGATCGAGCAGCTTGCGGAACAGGGCGGCCTCGATTTCGATGCGGTCCTTTTCGGCGATGGGGGGAATGTCTGGATTTTGCATGGCGGTCAGTCAGTGGCTGGTTGCGGGTTTGCCGGCGATCTGCAGACGGTTCAGGTGCATCAGTTTCGACGCGTATCGGGACTGCACGACATCCACGAGCACCACCACCGCGATCACGAAATAGAACGTGGCCTTGCTCATGGGCGTAACGGCATAGCCGAACAGCTTCAGATGGGCGAGGTGCCCGCCCTCGGACAGCAGCATGATGCCGACGATGAACAGGATGAACAGGCCGATGACCTCATACATCCGGTTCTTTTCCAGGAACGCGGAAACGCGGTCGGACAGCCAGATCATCAGCACGCCGCCAATGACGATGGCCAGCGCCATCACCGGGAAGACATCGGTCAGCGCCATGGCGCTCAGGATGGAGTCGAAGGAGAACACCGCGTTCATGATGACGATCATGGTGATCACGCCCGCGAGCGAGCCGCCGGATTTCTGTTCCAGATGGAGATTCTCCATGATGAGCATGTGGGAGATTTCCTTGATGGCGGTGTAGATGATGAAAACACCGCCGAGCAGGACGACGAGGGCGTGCAGGTTGAACGTCCCCTCCAGGATCCCGCTGATGCGGACATCGAACAACGTTTCCTGGAACAGCGACAGGACCTTGATCAGGGCGAACAGGAGGATGATGCGCAGCGCAACCGCGATACCGATGCCCCAGCGCCTGACGGTGGCTTGTCGGGACCGCTCCACACGCTTCGATTCCAGGGAGATGTACAGCAGGTTGTCAAAGCCCAGCACCGCCTGCAGCAGGATGAGCATGACCAGGGTGAACAGGTTTTCAGGACTGAAGAGTTCCACGGCTTGACTCGGTTTGGCACCGCGGCATTCTACACCAGCCGTGATCCGGGACGGACCGGCGGGACGACGGGCCGGGGGGCGGGAATCCCGGCGTATTGGTATAATCCTCCCGAAAGTCCCGCCCATGAATTCCAGAGAAATGTCCGCCTCCGCCAGACCCGAATCCGCCGTGGATTACGGGCGGGAGGTCATCCGGGTCGAACTGGACGCCATCGAGGCGGTCGGCGCGAGAATCGGCCGGAAATTCAGCGAAGCCTGCGAGAAGATCCTGGAATGCCAGGGCAGGGTGGTGGTGATCGGCATGGGAAAGTCCGGTCATATCGGCGGCAAGATCGCGTCAACGCTCGCCAGCACCGGGACGCCGGCGTTTTTCGTGCATCCCGGGGAGGCCAGCCACGGCGACCTGGGCATGATCACCCAGCATGACCTGGCCATTGCCATCTCGAACTCGGGGGAAACCGCCGAAATGATCACCATACTGCCCATCGTCAAGCGGATCGGCGTGGGGCTGGTGGTGCTTACGGGCAACATGGAGTCCACCCTGGCGCGGGAAGCGGATGTCTGCCTGGACATCAGCGTGGCGCAGGAGGCGTGCCCGCTGAACCTGGCGCCCACCGCCAGCACGACGGCCACGCTGGTCATGGGCGACGCCCTGGCGGTTGCCGTGCAGAAGTTGCGGGGCTTTTCCGAACAGGATTTTGCCCGCACCCATCCCGGCGGGACCCTGGGGAAACGCCTGCTGCTCTATGCTTCCGACCTGATGCACCAGGGCGACAGCCTGCCCCTGGTGGAGGAGGATGCGACCCTGGAGCGGCTGCTTCTGGAAATGTCGTCCAAGTCGCTGGGCATGGCGGGCGTGGTGGACGCCGAAGGCAGGCTCCTCGGCATGTTCACGGACGGCGATCTCAGGCGGACGCTGGGCAAGGGGGTGGACATCTACACCGCCCGGGCCATCGATCTCGTCAATCGCCATCCCTTCACCATTCCCCCGGACATGCTGGCCGAGGAGATCGTCCGGATCATGCGGGACCATGCCCGGCAGGGGCCCCACGCGATCAACAGCGTGTTCGTGGTGGAGAATGGCGGCCGCGTGGTGGGAGCGCTCAACACCCATGACCTGCTTCGCGTGGGCGTCATCTGAGGACGGGCCGTGCGGACGCTGCGCCACGACATTCTGCTGGTCCTGACGTTCGCACTCGTGATGGGGCTGTCGGCATGGCTGCAGTTCGGGGTGCTGGACGCCCCGGTGGCCGAGCCGTCGGAGGCGGAGAAAAACGCCCCGGACTACTACATTCGGAATCTTGTCTTCACCGGCAGGGACGGGCTGGGAAAGAGATACGAGCTCCGGGCCGACCGCATGGTGCATTACCCCTACGGGGACCGCGCCCTGCTGGACAACCCGCACATCGTCCAATACAGCCCGGACGAGGCCCCGCGGCACGTCTATGCGGACACGGGCTGGCTGGACAACAACACCTCGGAGATCCTCCTGACCGGCAATGTCCGGGTGCTTCAGGACCCGGCCGGGGCCACCGGTGATGTGTTCACCGGTGAGAGGATGGTGATCATCCTCGATGAGGACCGGGGTTGAGATGCAACCTGGCCGGGCCCGACCGATGAGATGCCTCCAGCTCGCCGCCCTGGCATTGCCCCTGCTGGCCGCGGCTACGGACTCCCTGGCCCTTGAAAGCGACCGGGACCAGCCCGCGACCCTGGAGGCCGATGACATCGAACTGGACCTGAGAACCGGCGTGCGGACGTACCGGGGGGATGTCGTCTACCGCCAGGGATCCATCCGCATGGACTGCGACGAACTGGTCACCCGCCTCAACGATGACGGGGAGCTGGACACGGGCGTCTGCACCGGGACTCCCGGGCGGTTCCGCCAGAGACCGGAAGGCTCCGGGGAGGACGTGGTCGGCGAGGCCGTGGAAATCACCATGGACCAGACCGGCAGGCTGGTGACGCTGGGGGGCCAGGCCAGGGTGACCCAGGGTCCCAACACGGTCACCGGCAGCCTCATCACGTACGGCCTGGACACCGACAAAGTCCTCGTGAAGGGCGGTGTCCAGACGTCGGGCAGTGCGTCCGGCGGATCCACCGGCGGCGAAACCGCGGGCGCCGGCGGAGCAGTCTCCGGCGGGCAACCGGAGGATGCGGAATCCCGGCCCCGGGCCAGGCTGGTCATACAGCCGCGCAAGCAGCAGGACTGAGCGCGCCGTTCGTTCCGGTCACGACGTCAGGTTCCATTTCAATGCGCTCACTTTCCGCCAGGTCCCTGGTGAAGAAGTACCGGCAGAACGCCATCGTGGACGGGGTGTCACTGGAGGTGGCGGACAACGAGGTGGTGGGCCTTCTCGGGGCGAACGGCGCCGGCAAGACCACCAGCTTCAACATGATTATCGGCCTGGTGCGGGAGACCGGGGGCCGCGTTTTTCTTGACCAGGAAGACATTACCGGGCTGCCCATGCACGAGCGGGCGCGCAGAGGGATCGGCTATCTTCCCCAGGAACATTCGGTGTTCCGCAGGCTCACCGCGGAAGAGAACATCCTGGCGGTGCTTGAAACATCGGGCCGGCATGCCGCCGCCGCGCGCGCGGAAATCTGCCGCGGCCTGCTGGAGGAGTTCGGCATCCACCACCTCAGGGACCAGCTCGCCGTCGGGCTTTCCGGCGGTGAACAGCGCCGCGTGGAGATTGCCAGGGCCCTGGCGCTCGAGCCCTCGTTCATCCTGCTGGATGAACCCTTCGCCGGCGTGGACCCGATCGCCGTCAGGGAAATCCAGCAGATCATACAGCTGCTGAAGGGCAGGGGCGTCGGCATTCTCATCACCGACCACAATGTCCGGGAAACCCTGGGTATCTGTGACCGGGCGTACATCCTGCACCGGGGGAGGGTGCTGGTCGACGGGACGCCGG
>JAJDTE010000214.1:0-5814 GCA_022827325.1 Gammaproteobacteria bacterium
GCTACCGACTGGGCGACACCGTGCGCACTGAAAACCGTAATGGCCCCATCCGGTATTTCATCCAGTTCCTCGACGAATCGCGCGCCCTTGGAGGTGAGATCCGCGACCACCCACTTGTTGTGCACGATCTCATGGCGCACATATACCGGTGGACCATAGGTGGCCAGTGCCGTCTCGACGATTTCGACGGCGCGGTCGACACCGGCGCAGAATCCGCGTGGCTTGGCGAGAATGACTTTCAACAAACTATATTGATCGCAAATTTCAGGCTTTTTTTGTTCAGCTGCCCCCGGCTGATCTGCTTATCAATCTGCGCGCAAATCGTTAGCCTGGGCTGTGTATGCGGTTCTGGAGCCAGGCATTTTTCTGCATCAACTATAGTATATGGCCTTGAAGTCGCCCTGATCAAATGCGTCCTTGAGCGGAATTCAACCCGAACTGAATTCACCCGTTGACGCGATCCATCGGAATTCCCGGAATCTGTGACCGGGGACCGGGAGCGGAAATGATTGGGTTAAGGTATTCCCCCACCTTGCAGGCATTCATGGACAGTACATTATTTTCCTTTTAAATCATATAATTGGATGCATGTCAATTTTCCACTGGAAAAATCCTAGTGTCTGGTTGAGAGTTTCATTAGAATATATCAGATAAATCAACATTCCAATCCAAACGCACGACTGCCTGCGCAGTTCTCATAATCGTCTGAATATAAATGAAAATATAAAATATTCATCATCGTCTATCGCCCCCAATCGCAGCTTTTGATATACTCGGATTGGATGTCACTTGGTTGCGACATGATTACGGATGATTTCAGTTCTGTTATGCGATCCGGATTTCAATTTGGTAAACGGTAAGCGTTCGGTCATGCGTTGGCAGGTGGCAATTTTGAATATTCGTCATAGAGTGAAAAGCGTTCTCATAACCAGTGGTAACACCGATTCCAGACAAACTTTGGTACGACATCATCATCGCATCTATGCTTGTATACACGCGTGACTGAACGCTTACCGACTCCGCCACTTTCACTTTCACCTGTACTTCTGCAATGCCCCGAAAAGAACCCGTCAAGCTTACCAAACGCGCCGTCGACGCGCTTGCCGTTTCCTCCGGCGACACCGTGGTCTGGGACCGTGACCTTCCCGGCTTCGGCGTCCGCGTCTACGCCACCGGCCGCAAAGTCTGGTGCGTGCAGATCCGTGATCTTCGGGGAAAGCCCAGGCGCGTGCCGCTCGGACCCTTCGGAGAAGTGACTCCTGATGGAGCAAGAAAAAAAGCAGCGGTGGTGATCGACCGGATCAAGCGGGGCCTTCCGGCCGAGCCTCCTCCGGAGATGAAGGAGCCCACGGTGGCGGAGTTCGCCGAACGGTATCTGGAGTCTTATGTACATGTTAACCTGAAAAAGACCACAGCGACAGGGATAGAGCGTGCGTTTCGCCTGCACATCCTTCCGCGGCTTGGCGAAATGCATCTGTCGGAGATCGGGCGTGCGGAGGTGGCGGGCCTGCACCATAACCTCAGAGAGCACTCCACCCTTGCTAACCGAGTAATACTTATATTGTCTGGAATGTTCCGAGTTGCCAAGACTTGGGAGGTCTTGCCATTTCCCCACCCGAACCCCTGTCGTTTAGTCAGGAAGTTCCGGGAAGAAGCCCGGAAGCGTTTTCTTTCGCCTGCGGAATACCGTAAATTGGGAAAGGTTCTTACAAAAGCAGAGGCTGAAGGTTCGGTATTTCCCAATGCCATCGCCGCGATTCGGCTTCTAATGCTAACAGGTTGTCGGAGAAGTGAAATTCTGACCCTGAGATGGGACGACGTGGACCGGTTTGCGGGGGAGATCCGCCTGCGGGAGGGAAAGACCGGCCTGCGGCGGATTCCGCTGACGCCAGCGGTGGAGGCGGTGCTGGCGGGGATTCCGCCGAAGGAGGGGAATCCATGGGTGCTGCCGGGCCGTAAGGCGGGCAGCCACCTGGAGGGCATTGACCGGATCTGGGTGCGGCTGAGGAAGGAGGCTGGGCTCAAGGATGTCCACCTGCACGACCTGCGCCATTCGTACGCCTCCCGTTCCCTGGCGCTGGGGGAGGGACTTTCGACGATCGGGGATCTGCTCGGCCACCGGGACGTTTCGACGACGGCGCGGTATGCGCATCTGGTGAAGGACGCCGAGCGCGTTTCCGCCGCCCGCATCGGCACCAGCCTTCGTTTTATTGCTTCATCCGCAGGCACCTGAACAAGATTCCGAACAGGATGTTGAGGCTGCGTAATCGGGCGCCTGAATCTGAAGCCGGAAAACCCGGGTTGGGAATATTCTTGTCAGTCACTACTGAGGCTTGAAAAAATGAAGTTGGAGAAGAGGAAGATATCGAAGCGGACCGTGGAAGCGCTGAAGGTGGAGAAGGACACGGTGTTCTGGGATTCGGAACTGGCGGGCTTCGGGGTCCGGGTATACCCGTCGGGAAGCCGCCACTACGTGGTGAAGGCGCGGGCGCAGGGGAAGCCTGCGCAGCGCCTGACGGTAGGTCGCCACGGGGTGGTCACCGCGGAGGCGGCGCGGCGGCGGGCGGCGCTGATGATCTCCCGGATCAAGGCGGGTGAGGACCCCGCGCCGGAGCCGGAATCGTCGAAGCGGGCGGATTCCCCCACGGTGGGGGAACTGGCGGCCCGTTGGCTGGAACAGCACGTCGAGACGCACTGCAGGCCGAAGACGAGGGAGATGTACCGGCTGATCGTGAAAAAGCATCTCCTGCCCGTGTTCGGGAAGACCCCGGCATTGTGCGTGACCCACGGGATGGTGGTGGAGTTCCATCACGCGCTCCGGGAGACGCCGACGATGGCGAACCACTCGGTCCGGGTGCTGTCGAGGATCTGGAACGCGGCGGAGGCCCGCGGGGACCTGCCGGAGCGGACGAATCCCTGCCGTGGGGTGGTGGGCTTCCGGGAGAACCGCCGGGAGCGTTTTCTGGGCGAGGCGGAGTTCAGGCGCCTTGCCGGGGTTCTCTCAAGCGCCGAATCCACCGGCGGGGTATCGGTCCACGCCATCGCGGCGATCCGGCTCCTGCTGCTGACGGGCTGCCGGAAGAATGAGATCCTGGGGCTGAAGTGGAGCCGCGTGGATCTCAAGGCCGGGGAACTGAAGCTGGAAAAGACCAAGACCGGGCGGAGGACGGTGGTGCTGTCGCCGGAGGCGATCGAGGTGCTGCAGAATATTCCCAGGGTGAAGGGCAACCCGTATGTGATTCCGGGACAGGTGACGGGAAAACACCTGTTCAACCTGACGGCGCCGTGGAAGGCGGTGTGCCGGATGGCGGAGCTGGAGGACATGCGGATTCACGACATCCGCCACAGTTTCGCGTCCAGGGCGCTTGCGCTGGGTGAGAGCCTGCCGGCGATCGGGAAGCTGCTGGGGCATAGCCGGGTGGAGACGACGGCCAGGTACGCGCATCTCGGACGGGATACGGTGCGGGCGGCGGCGGTGCGGATATCGGACAGCATCGCAATGGACATTTTACCGGGGTATGTTCCGGCCGGTACATCGTCTCGGGAATCCGGATGAATCACAGGAGGCCTCCCGGCATGCGAAGTGAATGGACCAATCCCGGTGCAAATCCCGAGGCATGGCTGGCGAACAGGGGTGTGTGATACAGTTTCGGCTGTGAAATTCACCGTGAGGCAGGCATGCGGTTTCTTGTGTTTCTTTTGGCGGGTGCCCTTCTTTCAGGCTGCCAGGGCAACGCGCCCGCAGACGACGGAATCAGCTTCGAACGCAACTCGCAGTTCTCGACCCGGTACCTGCGGGTATACCTCAACCTGCAGGACGGTCGTCCGCTCACCGTGAACACGCTGGACGACGTGGATTCGACCGAGGCCTTCACCACCCCGATTCCCGGCCACCGGGGGCAGGCATGGCGGTTCCTGAAGGACGAGAAGCATGGCACGTCGCTCGCCTATGCGGCGGTCAGTTGGGATCCCGGTGATCCGGCCGACTACCTGATGGCGGGCTGGTGGGCCTACTACCCCGATCAGCACCCGCCCGACTTGGACCCCCTCGACACGGAGGAATACTCCATCGTCGACGGCCCGGAGATCGACCCGGCCCATCCGCCCGAGATGCCCGTCTCGGGGACCGCCTCCTATGTCGGCCTGGCAGGCGGTGTCTACACCTATGTGCCCAGCGCCACGATCGGGGAGCGTCATTTCGTGTTCGACGGAATGGAGGGACTGGCAACGGTTACTGCGGATTTCGGGAAAGGGACGGTGAGCGGCTGCATTGGCTGTGCCGGCGACCTCACCGCCCGTCCGGCCGTCGCGCCCGCCTCGCGCGGGGATGTCCGGCACGACATCTCCGACTACGAGCTGCACCTTCTCGAACAACCCTTCGGGGCCGGCACTTTCGATGCCGGTGCCGCCGAGGTCCGGCATCCCACCCGCGATGTTACCTTCTCCGAGGGCCACTGGGGCGGGGGCTTTTCCAACAAGCCGGACGCGACCGGCAATCCGAGGCTCGTGACCGGATTCGGTGCGGCCTACTTCGAGGAGTCCGATGGGAGCCTCGGCAGGCTGTTCGGATCGTTCGTCGGGCTGAGCGAGGATTTCCTCGATCGGTGACGTTTTTTGCACCCCCGGCTGCGGCTATTCCGGAAAAGACGACGTGAATGCGTACTGGAGTCCGAGTGGCTGCGGCATGGGAGGCCGGAGCATGCTGGTGGCCCTTGCTCTCCCAGCACTCCTGACCGGCTGCGGCGGGAATGGAACCGAAATCGACCTGTCGGCCGGAAAGTCCGGGCCGGACGTTTCCCGGTCGGAAGAGACCCTTCGGCGGGAGTACGCCGACCACCCGGAGTTCCGGGGGCAGTACGGTCTTCGGCAGGTGAAGGCGGAATACGCCTATGCAAGGGGTGCGACCGGCAAGGGAGTCACGCTCGGCATCGTCGACAGCGGCGTGGACCCGGACCATCCCCGGTTTCGCGGGAAGCTTGAGACCGTGACTGTCGGGGACCATGTGCCGGATTTCGATTCCTGCGGGCAGCCCGGACCGGACGGCGCCTGCCTGGACCTGATCGGGCACGGGACATACGTTGGCGGTATCATGGCGTCCGCCCGTCTTCCGGCCGATGGGGCAGGCGGAAGCTCTCGGGGCAGCGTATCCCCGATCCACGGCGTGGCCTTCGATGCCGACGTGATATCGGTAGCTTACAGGAGCCTGGACCGGATTCTCGAGGATATCGTGCCGGAGAATCCGACACCGGAACAGATCCTGGAACTCCCGGCAATCATCCGCGGCATCGAGTCGATGCTGGAAAAGGAATTCGCGTCGGCCTTCGACAGCCTGAACGGGAGGGTCACGGCGGTCAACTCCAGCTTCGGCCTTCCCGGGAACATCGAGGATTTCGGCGAGGCGGATTTGCGCCAACGGTTCCCCGATGTAATCGAGGCGATGGCACAGGCGGACACGCCGGCCGAAGACCGTACCGTGTACGTGTGGGCGGCGGGCAACTCCAATGGGGAGACCAATGAGGACGGCACCGTGGTGTCCGCCACTTCGGTGGAGTTCACGGCCGGCCTCCCAGTCAGGATTCCGGAGCTCAGGGGCCATGTGCTGGCGGTGGTGGCGACGGATCGGCAGGGGAACATCGCGGATTTCTCCAGCCGCTGCGGTATCGCGAAGGAATTCTGCCTCGCGGCGCCGGGCGTGGATATCACAGGCCCCGTTCCCGGATTCTATTGCGCGGACGGCTCCGCGGACTGCCATCTGCAGCTGGAAGAGTCGGGGACGTCCGCCGCGGCCCCGTTCGTGACGGGCGGGATCGGGCT
>JAJDTE010000032.1:0-7833 GCA_022827325.1 Gammaproteobacteria bacterium
ATGATCCCCGAGTCCATGATGCTGGAGTTCGCCCAGGTGTCCGGCAGCGGGGGCGGCAGCAGCGGCAGCCAGGCCACGGCGCACGGCTCGCTGCTGGAGTACATCGATTCCCTGATTTCCAAGGCCGTCCTGGGCCAGACCCTGACCACGGAGGCCGGGGACAAGGGCGCCCGGTCCCTGGGAGAGGTGCACGACGAGGTCCGGCACGACATCGAGCGGTCCGACGCCATGGCCCTGAGCCAGACGCTGTCCAGGGACCTTTTGCGGCCGCTGGTGGCCCTGAACCGGGGCGAGCGCAAGCGGTACCCGCAGGTCCTCATCGGCCGCGAGGAGACGATCGACATCGAGCGCATCTCCCGGGCCTACCAGATGCTGGCCCCGCTCGGCCTCGAGACAAAGAAGGCCCAGTGGTACGAGATCCTCGGGCTGGACGCTCCGGAGGAGGACGACGAGACGCTCGGCGGCCGGCGGCGCGGCCGAACGGCCGGCCTGGCATGAACGATCCCGAGCGCGAGGCCGAGGCGGCCCGGGCGGTGGCGAAGGCCATCGGGCGGATCGCAAAGGCGAACGTCGCCGGCGACGTCGACGACGAGATCGACCGCGCCATCGACCAGGTCCTCGCGGAGTGGGAGCCGCTGGTGGACGGTTCGGTGGACCCGGTCCGCCGGACGATCCGCGAGGCCGGCGACCTGGCCACGCTCAGCGCCCGCACCGAGGACGGCTCCCTGTTCGCCGGCATGGATTCCGAGGATCTCGCCAGAGTCCTGCACCGGATGGCGTTCAGCGCCGACATCTCCGGCGCCGGCTGATCCGTGGCGGATCCGGAGATCCTCACGGTCGACCCGGTCGAGGCGATCGGGCACTTCAGGGGGAAGGGATTGCACGTCGGATTCGACTGGCGTGACACCGATGCGTCGCAGCTCCTCAAATCGTTCACCGTCGCCAAGATGATGGACCTGGACCTGCTGAAGGACGTCCGGACCGCCGTCCAGGACGCGCTCGAGGCCGGCACCACGTTCGAGAAGTTCATGGACGACTTGGAGCCGCTGCTCCGCCGCAAGGGATGGTGGGGCAAGCAGGAGATCATCGATCCCCTGACCGGGGAGCGGGTGCTGGCGCAGCTGGGATCCCTGCGCCGCCTGCGCACGATCTTTGACGTGAACCTTCGGACGGCCTACGCTCACGGGCAATAGCAGAAGATCGAGCGCGTGGCCGAGGCGCGGCCCTACCTCCGCTACATCGGCGTCCTGGACGCACGCATCCGTCCGGAGCACCGCGCCTGGCACGGCATCGATCCCGGCTGGGCGCACAACATGGGACTCCGGGACCAGGGGATCGAAAGCCGCACCATGATCTAGGTGAAGGCCCTGAACGCGCCGCCGGCGGTCCGGGAGACCATCGACACCAGCCTGGACGGGCTGATCGGGGCCGGGCGGGAGATCCGGAAGGAGATCCAGAAGGGGCTGAAGATACAGGCCACCGTACCGAGCGATAGAGATTTACCAGACCGGTTCCGCCGCGAGGTGCGCTCCAGGCTGAAGGCCGAGCGCGGCGCCGGGACGGTGGAATCTGCCATAGGGGCGTGAACAGGCGGCGGGGTGACTGCCAAGCGCGTGCGCGAGGCGGCGCGGGACCTTCCGGCTTCCTGGGTGCAGGCAGGGAACCGGTTGCCCGTGGAAGGCGTGCCGGCCCGCGGACGCGGGTATTATTCGGCCGGTTATGCCGGCAGGCCCGCTCGGATCCTCGCCAAGACCTTGTCCACGGCGCTGCACGAGTATGTCCACCACCTGCAGCGCGCGATCCCGGAACTGAACGCCCGGTTTACCGAACTCCACCGCCGCCGTACCCAAGGGGACCCGGTCGTGCCTGTGATTCCAAACCAGCCGGATCTCAAGAGGGAAACGGGGCGGCCTGACGACTACGTGCATCCCTACAGCGGAAGAGAGTATAATGGGGATCCGTTAGAGGTTATGACGATGGCTTTCCAGCAGCAGCTGCACCTGATTCACGGAGATGAATTTCTAGACAGGCTGCTCGATAAGGATCTGGAGATGCTGGACCTGGCCGTCGGAGCGCTGTTCAAATTCGATCAGGACAATGGCTGAGCACACAATCGAAATTCCAGATATTGCGGCAGGCGATGAGCTGCGCCGGATCGTGTGGAATGACGAGACCGGAGAGGTCAGCGGTGATCATTCCGACGTCCGGTCGATTCTCTCCACGATCGAGGCCGCGCCCGTGGAGCGAGGCAACGGCGGCCTTATCTGGCTCCTGGAGGATCCGGGCCGCAACCCTGCGGAATTCCTGACCATGCTCTACATTCGCGACTGGCGTATCCTGGACCGTCCGGATCCGCGCGCTACGCTGCCCACGGTATTCGACGGCGTGGAGCTTCCTCCCGGCGAGAAGGCGGAGGATCTCTACATCGAAGACCCGGAGACGGGTGAGCCAGTGCTGGCGGTGTAATCATGTCCAGGCTCGTCTTGTTCCAAAAATCCCGGCAGATCGGGCGTTCCTACGAGGAACGAATGAAACGGGAGCTTGACGCGGTCCTCAGATCAGCATTCAACCTGCCGCCCGTCGATGTCCGCACCCTGGAACGCGGATGCAGATCCGTCGGTTTCCCGCCTCGCACGTTTTTGGATGATTAAAGGCCTTTTACTGGCCTTTTAATCGGCAGGGAAATTTGGGGAATCTGGACTCCAATCATTTTGAGCGCCCCGAAATCGGCCGTTTTACGCGGTTTTCGGCCCGATTTTTCCTACCTTCCCGCAGCGACCCCCAGATATCAAACACTTACGCCATTCCGGGTGATCCCGGGTGATCCCGGGTAGTCCCACTTAATTTGGGGAATCTGACTCTAACCATTACGCCTCTCTACACTGGTCCGCCCTTTGCGGTTCGGCGCCCCGGGACTTCGGGGCGGTGGTGAACGCCCCCGGATTTCCCGACGGGAACCTGTGGACGGCCTGGAAGGCCGCCCTGGAACGGGACCCGGAGCCGGAAACGGCCTGCCGCTGGCTGCCGTCGTGGATGCTGCTGGAGGATCCCGACCTTGCCGGGGTGCTGAAGCCGGACGGCGGAGGCGCCCCCGCGTCGCGTGCCTTCGGGGCGGTCAGGAACCTGCTGCGTCATCCGGAGCCAGACGCGCGGGGGCTGGAACTGCGCGCCGGGCTCAAGGCTATCCATCCCGGCCTGCTGGAACGGTTCCTGGAGGAGCGTTGAAGCCTTGTCCGCCACTGCCCGCCATTGACCGGAACCGTTCACCGCCGGTCCCGCTGCTGCCGATGATGAAGCGCCTCCTTGTGATCTTCGGGTGCGCGGCGGTGGCCGGGCATGCTGGTGAATCCGTGGAAGATGAAATCCGGCGGTCCGTGCAGGATCCCTGTGGATCCGGACTGGAATATCTGGCTACGGTGGAGACCCGGCATCTCGGTTGCCCGGGATGCGCCTCGCTGTCGTTTCGCGGTCCGGAGATGGCCGAAGGGCTGATGCGGTGTTTCAACGCGATTGCCGAATCCGGCGCCTCGAAAAACGGGATGCGGACGTTCATGTCGGTCATGGGCGTCGTTGAAATGGCGGCCGGCCGCCGGTTGGCGGCGGGAGAGGCGGGACCGGTCTCGATTGCGGAGCAGGCAAGGCAAAGCGGTTTGTGCCGTCAGGACTGATTACCGGCTGCCGCTGCCGGGTTGACAGGTGGCCGTGATGAAGGATTCAGAAGGAAAAACCAGATCCCGGGCATCAGGTGGATCAGCCGCTGCCGGCCGGCCGCCTCCCTGCGGACCACTTTCCGGGCCAGCTTGTGGAATCCGAAATGTGGAATCCGGTTAAGTTAAGTTATTGGCAATGATCCCGGCGTGATGTATCTTCGGCAGCCTGTTCCGAATGCGGCCGGGGGCTGCCGAAACAACATGCCGTCAGGCCGTGTTACCGTTGCGGGTTCTCCGTGTGTTCCGTATATTCTGGGTTTCCTGTGCATCCTGTGCGCCGTCCCCGCCATCGCCGAAGGTGCGGAACACGGGCCGGTCATCGGCCTGGTCATCAAGACCGGGGACAACCCGTTTTTCGTCAGCATCCGGGAGGCGGCGCTGGACAGGGCGAAGGAACATGGCGTCGAGTTGCGGGCCTTCTCGGGGGAGTACGACGGGGATGCCGAATCCCAGGCGGCCGCCATAGGGCATCTGGTCGACGCGGGCGCAGGGGGAATCCTCATCACTCCATCCGACCCGCAGCGCCTGGCCGGAGCGGTCCGAAAGGCCCGGGAAGCCGGAATTCCGGTCATCGCGCTGGACACTCCGTTCGGCCCGGCGGTCACGGTTGACGGAACCTTCGCCACGGACAACTTCAGGGCTGGGGAACTGATCGGCAGCTGGGCGAGGAAAAGGCTGGAATCGAAAGACATCCGGAACCCGCGTATCGCGATGCTGGATGGCTACCGCGAGGAAGTCACCGTGGACCTGCTGCGCAGCCAGGGCTTCCTCAGTGGTTTCGGCATCGATATCGGAGATCCCGGGGTGATACGGGACGATCACGACGGCAGGATCGTCGGCAGGGGCGTGTCCCATGGGACGAAGGCGGGCGGACGGGCTGCGATGGAGAAACTGATCGGGGAACACTCGGAGATCGACCTGGTCTATACGATCAACGAGCCGGCGGCGGCCGGGGCCAGGGTCGCGCTGGAATCGGCCGGCATGGAGGGCCATGTGCTGGTGGTGTCCATCGATGGGGGCTGCAGGGGTGTTGAAGAGGTTGCCTCGGGCGCGGTCGGGGCCACCGCGATGCAGTACCCTTCCAGGATGGCCGTGCTCGGGGTGGATGCGATGGTGGAATACATCCGGACGGGGACGAGGCCGGAGAACTCGTCCGGCCTGGATTTTGCGGATACCGGAGTGACCCTGGTCACGGACGAACCGGTTCCGGGGGTTCCGTCCATCACCGCCGAAGAGGGTCTGGGGCTGTGCTGGGAATAGGCCGGAGGCCGTCAGGGACGGGCCCGGGCACCGGCGGCATATCCGGTTGAAGCCGATCCGGCGACCGCACTCCACGCCATAATTTCCGGCCTGGCGTTCCGAACCGCTTGCCATGATGCTTCCCCCCGGTGCGCACAAGGCGTTCGACAACCTGCTCGATTGGGTGGAGAAGCCCGAATGGGAGCCGGTATACGCCGGGGCTCATGATGCCCATGTCAATCGGATGGCGGAGTTTCTGGAGATGGACGGGGACGGGGTTCGGGGTATGCTGGACAGTCTGGACGGACCTGTCCGGGAAATGCTCTTCGTGTTCATCCTGGAGGATTTCCTCGCGGGACGGCATGGCAACGGAGCGGGGATGAACGTGATCGACGACTACCTGCTCAGGCGCGGCTGGCGGGAATCGGTCCCGGGACGGCGTTATCTGGAGTCCCTCCGGGATTCCCGGGTGTCCCTGTACGAAGTGACGGGGGTCGACCCGGGCAGGGGCCTCAGGCTTCGGGACATGCTGTTCGGCGGGAAGGCGTTCGCCGTCCGGGAGGAGGCCGGTTCCAGGAATGCGGACCCCTGGGACCGTCTGGCTGCACGGGTGGTGAGTGTGGACGGAGAATACTATTTCACGGGAGGCATCCTGCCCTGTTCGCACGAGATGTTGCGCCATGCCCTGCGGGAGATCGATTGGGAGGTCGGCAACCTGCGGAACGACCTGCGCAAGGATTACCGGCAAACACACGGAAAGTCGTCAAAGCCTCCGCGGATTTCGAGGCGGGAGGCGCTGGAAATGCTGCCCATGGCGCAGATACTGACGAGTGTCTGGATGTCGGACTGCATGGTTCAGGCGGCGTCCCCGCTGCCGCCGGTCGAGAACACGGACGGGGAAACGGTTCTGCTGGGCCAGGTGCGCTTTCCCCTGCGGGGCACGATGGCGGCGGTGGCGGCCGTGCTGGACGGTATCGAGGGCTTCGGCAGGGTGAGGCGATCCGGGGACCCGTCAAACCCGGAAACCGGAAATGGGACGGAGGAAACGCAGGAGGCTGCGGACGGACAGGAATGGCTGTGGGGCGCGCCCGGCGATCCGGGATACCGCTCTTCCCGGAACCGGGACGGGAACCCGGTGAAGGACAGGGTGGACGGCACCGGCGAAGAGATCGGGATCACCGTGATGGGCCGGGCGGTTCTGCGTGCGGATTCCCTGGTGCTGACGGCGAACTCAAGGGAGCGGTGCGAGCGGGGGCAGGCGTTGCTTGCCTCCCGCCTGGGGGAACTGGTGGGTTGCCCGGTCATCCTGTACCGGAACCCGCTCAAGGTGCTGGAGGAATTCGGTGGGCCGGATGAACCGGACGGGGGGTCGGATGAACACCCGGACAGGGGGACGGATACAGGGCCGGACGAGGGAGATGATCCTGCAGAAAAAGTACCGCCCGAGGAAGCTCGTCGGTTCGTGCATGCGCAGCACGATCGGCACTATCGGAACGTGCTGGACAACGCGGTGCCCATGCTCGGGGGCAGGACGCCCCGGGATGCGGCGAAGGTCCGGGGGAAGGTCCGCTGTCAGGTGGTCGACTGGCTGAAGGTGCTGGAGAACTTCGAGCACCGCCGTGCCAGGCTGGCGGGCGAAGAGCCCTACGACATGGGCTGGATATGGCAGGAACTGGGAATCCGGCGGCCGGTGTGACTGCGGCTATTCCGGAAAAGATGACGTGAATGCGTACCGGAGTCCGGGTGGCTGCGGCATGGGACGCCGGAGCATGCTGGTGGCCCTTGCCTTTCCGGCACTCCTGGCCGGCTGCAGCGGGAATGGAACCGGAATCGACCTGTCCGCCGGACAGTCCGGTCCGGACGGTTCCAGGTCGGAAGAGGTTTTTCGGCGGGAGTACGCCGACCACCCGGAGTTCCGGGGGCAGTACGGCCTTCGACAGGTGAAGGCGGAATACGCCTATGCAAGGGGCGCGACCGGCAAGGGAGTCACGCTCGGCATCGTCGACAGCGGCGTGGACCCGGACCATCCCCGGTTTCGTGGGAAGCTTGCGACCGTGACTGTCGGGGACCATGTGCCGGATTTCGATTCCTGCGGGCAGCCCGGGCCGGACGGCGCCTGCCTGGACCTGATCGGGCACGGGACATACGTTGGCGGAATCATGGCGTCCGCCCGTCTTCCGGCCGATGGGACAGGCGGAAGTTCCCGGGGCAGCGTACCCCCGATCCACGGCGTGGCCTTCGATGCCGACGTGATATCGGTGGCTTACAGGAGCCTGGACCGGATTCTCGAGGATATCGTGCCGGAGAATCCGACACCGGAACAGATCCTGGAACTCCCGGAACTCATCGGCGGCATCGAGTCGATGCTGGAAAGGGAATTCGCGTCGGCCTTCGACAGCCTGAACGGGAGGGTCACGGCGGTCAACTGCAGCTTCGGGCTTCCCGGAAACATCGAGGATTTCGGCGAGGCGGAACTGCGCCAACGGTTCCCCAATGTAATCAGGGCGATGGCGCAGGCGGACACGCCGGCCGGGGACCGTACCGTGTACGTGTGGGCGGCGGGCAACTCCAACGGGGAGATCAATGAGGATGGCACCGTGGTGTCCGCCACTTCGGTGGATATCGCGGCCGGCCTCCCGGTCAGGATTCCGGAGCTCAGGGGCCATGTGCTGGCGGTGGCGGCGACGGACCGGCAGGGGAACATCGCGGATTTCTCCAGCCGCTGCGGCATCGCGAAGGAATACTGCCTCGCGGCGCCGGGCGTGGATATCACAGGCCCCGTTCCCGGATTCTATTGCGCGGACGGCTCCGCGGACTGCCATCTGCAGCTGGAAGAGTCGGGGACGTCCGCCGCGGCCCCGTTCGTGACGGGCGGGATCGGGCT
>JAJDTE010000036.1:0-7068 GCA_022827325.1 Gammaproteobacteria bacterium
TCCTGCCGGTGGTGGACCCTGCAAAGTCCAATACATATAATCCGTTTCCTCGATGTATCCCCATGCCGGAATAGCTCAGTCGGTAGAGCAACTGATTCGTAATCAGTAGGTCGGAGGTTCGATTCCTCTTTCCGGCACCACTCAACTAATTGAAAAATAATAATTAATTAAAATTTATTACTTTGGAAGTCAATAGATTCAATATCTGGGAATCTATTTATGGGAATCATTTGAAAAGCAATTTCGGCGTATCCGTTGCTGTTCTGGGGCAATCTTTGCAGGTGTGGTCACAGGTCATTTCTTGACTGCCGTTTGATTCTTCTATTGCCTACCAAGGGAGTCGGTGGTCCGGATTTCCAAACCCAATTACTGGTTCAGAGGAGTCAATCACCTCTACAGGCGATTTGATGCATATTTAAATATACACTAAAATATATATCAAAATACCAAGACTTAAAACCAGTCATGCAAAATCTACTGACCAACAAAACCGCATCTCTCACAGAGTTTCGGAACCCCAAAAAGGTCATTAAACAAGCGGGAAGCAAACCGGTTGCGATTCTGAATCGGGACCGCCTGGAAGGCTACTTTGTACCTGCCTCCGCCGTTGAAATCCTGAGTTTCGAATCCACCGAAACCGGTGAGGCGGCTTCCATGTTCAATAGTCGCAGAAAGCATCTGGACGCAACCCTCGACTATCTTAAAGACAAATAGCGTTGAAATTTCTCACCCTGCCCGACGTGATCGAAATTCACGGTCTCGTCATCGGGGAAAACGAACTCCAGGGGATGGCCGGCGACAAATCGCTGGAAGCGGTGCTGGGTCGTATCGATAACAGAATGGCGTTCGGACTGATAAACGATGAATTCGATCTGGCCGCCTGCTACGCCTGCTTTCTTGCGGTGGGCCATGTTTTCAATGACGCAAATAAACGCACGGCATTCGCCTGTATGGATGTTTGTTTATCGCTCAATAGCATAGAACTCGATTACGATCACAGAGAGGTGGGCGACTTGATCATTCGTGCGGCTCGGGGAATTGTCGACGAAATCGAACTGGGTATCTGGTTACGCTCCCGGGTACTGAAGTAATCCGTCGATCCTGAAAAACCCGAAATACAGAAAGTTCTACCGACTCCTGGATGGGATGATCACCCCGACGTATATGATGTTGCACAGTCCCTCCAGCTCCTGTCGGCGTCGGCAAGGCCGAGTCCCCGGAATCGGTGGCTTGGTACGGGGCGAATACTCCGGTATCGGCCTTGCGGCTCTCTGCAAACGGGTGGAACTCAGTCTCTACGGATGGGTCACCAGTGATCAGGTCGGTGTGAATAATCCGGGCCTGTCCCCTTGTACTTGAGGAAGAAACATGAAATCGAAGTCCCTTGCGAAATTGATATTTTTTACCCCAGTCGTTGTTGTGTCCTGGTTTCTGACGGCAATTCAGGTGGCTGTCGCCGAAGAGGGCGGTAGCATCACCGTCATTTACAGTTATGAGCGCGACTACACCGCCATCGAACATGCCGGCGGCCAGGTCACCGGGGGGTCGCTTACGGGCACCAGTACCGTGCTGGAAAGCAGCGGTGCGCCTTTCGTGGAGGGTTCCGTTTCGGCCGCGGCCTGCATTGTCTATGTTCGCAAGACGGAAGCTGGCATCGATCTCGAGGCGCCCTGCACGACCACCGACGCTGACGGCGACAGTTTGTTCTTGGTGTCGCGGCGGAAAGCCGGAGACATACAGGATGGTGGAGGGGGTGCGGGTCACTCCGAGATCATCGGAGGCACCGGCAAGTACGTCGGCATCAGTGGCAGTTGTACATACGACTCGAAGTATCTGCCCAACAACCACAGCATCACGATTCGCAAGTGCGACTGGGAGAGATAGTGAAAGCGCCCAATGGAACAGACAGTTGACAAAGGAAGATTGATACCGCAGGAACTTCCCTGCAGCCGGTAACGGATCGATTGAGGCTTATCGGAGATCCATTTCCTCTTTCTCAAACTACATTAATTCCTTTGGTTGAGCTGATCAGGCCATGGCATCCAATTCGGGTATGGGCATCGGATCCTACGACCGTCTGTTTCCCAGCCAGGCCGTGATGCCATCCGGTGGTTTCCGAAACCTGATCGTCCAGCCTTGTAAACAGGATCATTCGCTTGGCTTCATTCCAGATTCCGTCTTTCTACAGAGCACAGGCCATGAGGCGTTCCGTTTCGGCGGGAGCGGAGCACCATGACTGATCGGCCGCTCAACGTCGTCTGGATGGTCGCTGATCACCAGGCACATGCCCATCATTGGCCGACCGTGTGGCGCACTGACCTCAAGCGGCGGCTCGCGCGCGAGGGATGCAACTTCACGCGAGCCCGAACGGTTCTGCCCGTGTGCAGTCCGGCGCGTGCCTCCATGCTAACCGGGTTGTATCCTCATGCGCACGGTGTCACCGAGAACGACGGCCGATTCGGTGGCCGGGCCGGCCTGGATCCCGGCGACCGGCTGGTGCACCAGCCGTTGCGTGAGGCCGGATACCGCTGCGGCTGGTTCGGGAAGTGGCATGTCGACAATCACCGATCCGCCGCCGACTATGGCTTCGAGGGGTTCTCGCTGCCGGGCTACGGCTATCCCTACGCGACACCTGAATACCGGCGCTACCTTGAGGACGCGGGACTACCGCCGCCAGTCGCGGAAATCGAGATGTCCGGAGAGTCAGGTCTCGCGGTGGGGACGCAGATCGACCTCGTGGACGCGGACGAATGGTTCGACTACGAGTCAGGCGTCGCGCGCCTCGACGGTCCGGCCGAGGTGCACGAGGCATTTTTCCTGTCTCGCCTGGTGGAACGCTGGCTCGACTCGCTTGGACGGGATCCCTTTTTCGCGAGGATCGACCCTTGGGGGCCACACCCGCCCTACCTGCTGGCGGCCCCTTGGTGCGGCATGTTCGAACCGAGTGCCGTCGAGCCGTCGCACAATCTCCTGTTCGACCTCGCGGGCCGACCGTCCCACCACCACCGGTACCGTGACTACTGGCGCACCACGCTGGGCCTCGATGCCCAGGGATGGCGACGAATGGTCGCACGGGCGCTCGAGCACGTCGCCCTCGTCGAGGCCGCTCTACTCGGAGTTGTCGAAGCCGTCGATCGCTTCGGGCTGGCGGATTCCACGCTGGTCGTGTTCACCGCCGACCACGGCGATGCAGTGGGCTCGAACGGTGGCGTAAGCAACAAGGGAGGCCTGATGGTGGAGGAGACCATGCGGATTCCGCTGCTGATGCGCGGCCCGGGAGTCCCGCCCGGCACGACCTGCGATCGGCTGGTCTCGAACCTGGATCTCCCGACCACCATCCTGCGGATGTGCGGTATCGACGGAGGGGTTCGCATGCACGGGCGGAACCTCGCAGAGCTGGTGGGCGAGCCCTGGGCACCGTGGCGAACGGGTTTCATGGCCCAGCACTACGGGCTGCACGAACCGGCGCCGCAGCGCTGTTGGTACGCGGACGGCTGGAAGCTGGTGGTTCAGGAGGACGGATTCATCGAGCTCTACGATCTGGATGCGGATCCGCACGAGATGCGCAATCTCGCGGATGACCCGGAGCATCGCGTCCGGCTCGAGAGTCTGCAGGCCGGACTGCGCGACGCCATGAGCGAGACCGGCGATCTCGATCCACGACTGTCGACGGCGCTTGCCACATAGAATTTGAGGATGCCGGCGAGGTCTTTCGGCAAGCGCAGGTCATCGACCCCGACTTCTGGCTGGTGTGGTGGGGCGAAGCGCTGTAGTGGTCCCCGCGCCTGCGGGCCCCTTCATGGTCATCCTCCTCAAACAGCAGCACAGCGAGCCGCCGACGCATCTGCCACTCCAGGTTATAGGTCAGCATGCACAGGATCAGGTGGCCGCGCACATCATCCTTGGTGTATACACAGACTGGCCGCACTCGCAGGCCGGACTTGGTGGGCTATGCAAGAAAAACAGGTTTGGCAATGTGTAACACAAAGCCCCAGGCCAATAAATTAGTAGATTTCTTCGACTTGCTGAAAATACTCCGGCAGTCGCCGGGCGGCTGCGGCAGCGCGGGCGGTTTCAGGGCGGAACCGGTCAAGGAAGGCGGCAAGATTGCTGCCATGGTCTATGAGCTATATGCCTATAGTGATTTTATCGCCGGGGTGAAGGGATTTAACCATTTTGTGAGCCGGCTAGAGCCTCAAAAAGAACAGTAAAACAGGGGTTTAAGTGGTTGTTTTATGATAAAATCGTTGTCACTGGTGACAGCAATGAAAAAAGAGAAAATCAGCCAAAAACGCCGTGATTACGCCATGCGTACCGCACTGGCCACTGTCCGTCTGGAAGGCCTGGAGCCCAGCCAGGATGCCAAGAGCCTTGCGGCGAAAGTCGCCAAGGGCGAGATGACCAGTGCCGATGCTGTAGAGGCAATGAAACGGAATTATGCCGTATCAGCGTGACCCGGACGCCGGGCAGTATGATGCGGCATCCGATCCCTATATTGATCCCAACGGTGTTTTAAAAAATAACCTAGGCATCAGGAACACGCCGGATCTTAACAAAGCCGAAGCCAACCTGTCCTACCTGCGGGCTCAGGAGCTCGAAACCTCTCCCTTGCCAGGAAATTTCGACCTGGACCACCTGCGGAAAATCCATAGGCACCTGTTTGGTGATGTTTATCCCTGGGCCGGCGAGATTCGCCGAATCGATATTGGCAGGGGCAATGACCTCTTCGCCCATCATATCCATATCGAGAAGGAGGCAGGCAGACTGTTCAAGCGGCTGGCCGATGAAAATCACCTGAAGGGGCTGGATGCAGATAAATTCAGCGAACGCGCGGGTCACTATCTTGGTGAGATCAACGCCTTGCACCCTTTCAGGGAAGGCAACGGCCGTTGTCAGCGGGCCTTCATTGGCCAGGTCGCCCGTGAGGCTGGTTATGAAATCGAGTGGAGTAAGATCAGCCGCGAGGATAAGACCAGGGGCTCGATTGAGTCATTCCATGGCGACAGCGACAAACTGGCCAAACTGATCCAGGACAATCTGACTTCCGAAAAGGAAGTTCCTTAAAACCATTGAGAACGAACCGACGAAGAACTGGGGAAGCTGCGCCGACTGACCCGGAAGCCTTTGAAATGATCTGGAAATCGAAGGCAGTTCCAAGTCAACAAGCCTTGAGGTTGATCGGAAAGATCCAATACCTCCCCGATACTATTCCCAATCCGTGCGGCTGTGGAGCAACAGAATCGCAATCAGTAAATCGGAAATCCGATTCCTCTTTCCGGCACCATTGCTCATTCAAGAAACTCAATTTCTCCGTCCGTGACGACTACCAGAATCTGGTCATATAGGGCGTCTCCGTCAGGATTGAAGGAGAAATAGCCCAATCTGCCCAAATTGGTTGGATAATCTGTCGTCTGTGCGAGGGCATCCCGGATGGCGGCGGGATCCGCCGATTGCGCTGTCTTGATCGCATTGGCAAGAACATTGAGAGTCGCATACGACTGAGCCGCCCAAGGTTCCGGATCAATTCCGTATTGTGCACGGTATTTCCGAACAAAGGCCTGGTTTCCAGGGGCGTCAGACTTGCTGGACCATCCGATAAAACCGATTGCGCCTTCGGCACCGTGACCTGCCTCCTGGACTTCAGTCATGGTCAAATCCGGTGCGATGACCTGAATGGTGTCGGGAAACCGCGGCTCGGCTGTTTGGGAGAGAATCCCGGCTATTTCCTGTGAAAGTGCAGAGACAAACAGCGCATCCGGATCCACCGCCATGATCCGCGTCAACTGCTGGGAGAAATCCGTGTCACCGGTTTTGAAAGCTTCTTCAGTCAGGATCTCGACCCGGTTCTCCCCAAGCACTGTCCTTAATACGTCGTTGCTGCTTGTGGAATAGAGATCCGTCGCATCGTATATGGTCGCCACTTTCTCATAGCCGAGCTTCTCCCGGGTCGCCAACACACCGCTGGGAATGCTGATATCCGTGACGAGACTGCTGCGGAAGACAAAATCCCCGATCCCGCCCAATCCTGCGGCGGAGGAGACGGAACTGAAAGCGATAACCCCGTTCTCTTGCGCAATCGGAGCAGCCTCCTTTAGGTGTGTAGAGATGGCAAGCCCGACTATGGCAGGTACTTTCTGGTTCACCAGGTGCCGTACTGCCGCCTTCGCCCCGTCCGGGTTGCTCATATCGTCCACGGTGATAAACCTGAGTCTTACATCACCGAGGTTGTTGATCTCTTCTAGTGCCAATTCAAAGCCGCGTTGCATTGGCAGGCCATACGGTTCGGCGTGATGACCTGTCAGTGCTACGACTACACCGATGGGAATCTCTTCGCTCATGGTCCGTGGCACTTCGTCATCGGGCATGACCGTGACGGCCTTATGGCAACCGGAAAGCCCGATGGCCGAAGCAGCAAATGCCAGCAGAAACGAAGTGGTTAGAATGGTCTTGTTCATGCGAAATCCCTCCAGGAGCCTGTCAGCTTCGGGATTTTGAAGTCGCCCATAGGGCGCCCGCCAATCATATCCCATGTCAACGCGGCAGTCGGAAGTTTCCTCGATTCAGGGCGTCCGGTGGTATCGCATCCCGCGGCGATGCGGGCCTGATTGAATCCGTCCGCAGTCGACAAGATGCGCGACTCCTCGTCCATCAGATTGGCCCGATCGGCATCCCCTGACCCTGACGGTGGCGGTCCCGTTGGATCAACGCTCTCCGTTCGGGCTCGCTTCCCGTGGACAAGACTGAATGTTGACCGGTTGGCGGGCGCTGTGGCACGATGCGAGGCTTACGCAACACTCAGATGGCGGCGGTGCCAACAGTTCGACCGCATAAACAAACGTCGACCCATTAGGAAAGAGTCCATGATCCACGAACTTCAAACCTACGCCGTGAAATCCGGCGCTCTGGTGGAAATGCTCACCGAGAATGAGTCGGCACTGGAGATAGCACGCCCGTACCATGGCACGCTGGAGGGCTCCTGGGTTAGTGAGGTCGGCGCGCTGAATCGCGTCTGGAATCTATGGTCCTTCCAGGATTTGAACCAGCGGCAGGAGATGTGGGAAGCGCTGG
>JAJDTE010000115.1:0-27900 GCA_022827325.1 Gammaproteobacteria bacterium
ACATACATCACCCCCACGAGTCCGGATCCGATCTGGGAGGCCAGGCGGATCCGCTGGGCCTCGCCGCCGGAAAGGGTTTCCGCCGCACGGGCCAGGGTCAGGTAGTCCAGTCCCACATTGGTGAGAAATCCGAGGCGGGCCCTGATTTCATGCACGATCTTGTCGGCGATCTCCGCGCGCCGGCCCTCAAGTTCCAGGGAGGCGAAAAAAGTGAGCGCCCGGTCCACCGTCATGGCGGCGATGCCCTGGATCGTGTGGTTGCCGACAAACACGTGGCGCGCCGCCCGCCTGAGACGGCTGCCGCCGCAGGTCCTGCAGGGGCGGGTGCTCATGTGGCGGGCCAGTTCCTCCCTGGCCGCGCTGGACTCGGTTTCCCGGTAGCGGCGATCGTAATTGTTGATCACGCCCTCGAATTCATGCTTCTTCTGGAAGTGCGTGCCGTGACGGAAATACACGAAATTGATTTTTTCGCGACCGCTGCCGTAGAGCACGAGATCCTGCTGCTCCGGCGTCAGCGTGTTGAACGGCTGGTCCACGCTGAATCCGTAGTGGTCCGCCAGGCAGGACAGCTGGGTGAAGAAGTAGGCGCTCCGGCGGTCCCAGCCGCGGATGGCCCCGGCGGACAGTGACAGTTCCGGATCCGTCACGATGCGGTCCGGGTCGAAGAACAGCATCACGCCGAGTCCATCGCAGTCCTGGCAGGCGCCGGCGGGGTTGTTGAAGGAAAACAGTCTCGGCTCCAGCTCGGTCAGGCTGTACCCGCAGTGGGGGCAGGCGAACTTGCTCGAGAACAGGAGGGTCTTCGACACCTGGCGGTCATCGCCGAGCACCGCGACCCGGGCGGTGCCGTCCGTGAGCGCCAGCGCGGTTTCGAAGGATTCCGCCAGTCGCTGCTGATTGCCGTCCCTGGCCACCACCCGGTCCACAACCACCTCGATGCTGTGCTTGTAGCGCTTGTCCAGCTTGGGCGGATCATCGAGTTCCACCGTTTCCCCGTCCACCACGGCACGAATGTAGCCCTGGGAATGGAGTTCCCCCAGAAGCTGCTGGAACTCTCCCTTGCGATCATTGACCACCGGTGCCAGCAGCATCAGACGACGCTCGCCGAGCGCCATGACCTGGTCCACCATCTGGCTTACGGTCTGGGCTTCCAGGGTGATGTCATGGTTCGGGCAACGGGGTTCCCCGATCCGGGCGAACAGCAGACGGAGGTAATCGTAGATTTCGGTCACCGTGCCGACCGTGGAGCGCGGATTGTGGGAGGAGGACTTCTGCTCGATGCTGATCGCCGGGGAGAGTCCCTCGATCAGGTCCACCTCCGGTTTCTCCATCATCGAAAGGAACTGCCGAGCATAGGTGGAGAGGGACTCGACATAGCGCCGCTGACCCTCCGCGTAAATGGTGTCGAAGGCCAGCGACGACTTTCCCGAGCCCGACAGCCCCGTGAAAACGATGAGCTGGTCCCTGGAAAGGTCGAGGTCTATTGCCTTGAGATTGTGCGTGCGCGCACCGCGAATGCGGATTTTTTCGGTGGACACGAAGCTGCCGGTCGGTCTGGACAAACCTGATACTATACGCCGTCTTTCAACTCCGAGCCAAATAAAAATTGCGTGAAGGAATGACTGCCGCCGGTCCGATGGATGCCATGGAACGGCGATCGGTGCTGGCGCTGTCCGGCGTGATTTCCTCGCGCATGTTCGGGCTCTTCCTGCTGCTGCCGGTACTGGCGCTGCATGCCGCTGCCATGCCGGGCAGTACGCCGTTCCTGGTGGGGCTTGCCCTTGGGATCTACGGATTGACCCAGGCCCTGTTCCAGCTGTCCTTCGGCATGTGCTCGGACATTTTCGGCCGCAAGGGCGTGATCACGCTCGGACTCCTCGTTTTCATCGCCGGCAGCGTCATCGCCGCCCTTTCGGACACGCTGCCGTGGCTGATCGTGGGCCGCGCGATCCAGGGCGCGGGAGCCGTGTCCTCGGCGGTCCTGGCACTGACAGCGGACCTGACCCGAGAGGAACAGCGCACCAAGGCCATGGCACTGATCGGAATCAGTATCGGTGCGGTGTTCCTCACGTCCATGGCGCTGGCACCCGTGCTGTCCCTGTACATCGGAATCCCGGGGCTGTTCTGGCTGACCGCGGGTCTTGGGGTCGTGGCGCTGTTGCTGCTGCATGGCGTTGTGCCGTCCCCGTCCCGGCATTTGCGGCATCGCGATGTCACGCCCACCGCCAGCCGGGTGCCTGCGGTCCTGCACGATCCGCAGTTGCTGCGCCTGAATGTCGGTGCCCTTGTCCTGCACCTGGTGCTGACGGCCCTTTTTGTGGTGTTGCCTGCCGAATTGTCCCGCATGGGGGACATGGCGTTGCACGAACACTGGAAAGTCTATGTTCCGGTACTGCTGCTGTCCGTGATCGGCATGGCGCCCCTGATTGCCGCGGGTTCCAGGGCGGACAGGATTGCCCCCATGTTCCGGGCCGCCGTTTTCCTGCTCCTGGCGGGGCTTGGCGGGATGGCGCTGGTGACGTGGGGTGATGGCGGTCCCTTCCTGTGGCTTGCTGCCTGCCTGTGGGTGTTTTTCTGCGGCTTCAACGCTCTGGAAGCCATGCTGCCCTCCCTGGTTTCACGGGTGGCGCCGGCAGCGGACAAGGGGACGGCCATTGGCGTCTTCAATACCTTCCAGTTCTTCGGGGTGTTCGCAGGCGGCGGCCTGTCCGGCTGGATGTCGGGACAATACGGCGCCGGTGCGGTGTTTCTCCTGTGCGCGGCACTGGCGCTGGCATGGCTGGCCATTGCCTGGCTGTCCCCGGCGTTCCGTCTTTCATCCTCACGGGTGATCCATGTCGGAAATCCTGCCGACTACTCGCGTGTTGATGCCCTGGTTGATAGAATACGGGCAGTCCGGGGCGTCCAGGAGGTCACCATCGTTCGCGGCGAGGCACTGGCGTACCTCAAGGTCGATGACAGGGAGCTGGATACCGCCGCACTTCAGAAACTTGACCAGATACGGGGAGAATAAGCGCCATGCCCAGCAGAGGAATCAACAAGGTTATCCTGGTGGGTAACCTGGGACGTGATCCGGAAATCCGCTACACCCAGGGCGGTGATCCCATTGCCAGTTTCAGCGTGGCCACCAGCGACTCATGGAAGGACCGGAACACCGGTGATACCCGGGAGAATACCGAATGGCATCGCGTTGTGATGTTCCGCGGCCTGGCAAAGGTCGCCGAGGACTGGCTCAGGAAGGGGCAGCAGGTGTATATCGAAGGTAGGCTGCGTACCCGGAAATGGCAGGACCAGAGTGGCCAGGACCGCTGGACGACAGAGATCGTCGCCAACGAGATGCAGATGCTTGGTGGACGTGGCGGCAGTGGCGGAGGAGGAGATGACTATGACCAGTCCGCGCCATCCCGCCCGGCATCCGGTGCACCCGCAGAATCCCGGGAAGGCGGCACCCAGCAGCCCAAGGGCGCGTTTGACGATTTCGACGACGATATCCCGTTCTAGGAGACAGGGGATTTGGCAGCCCCGCAGGCGGTGGCCGGGGCAGGACAGTCCAGGGTAACCCCTGCGGTTCAGTCGCACCCATCCGGCGGAGTTCGCCGATCGTTCGCGACGTAGGCGGGGAGCCGTCGGGATACCGGTCTATCGGATGATGCCCAGGTCACGGCCGACCTGCGCGAATGCCACGATTGCCCGGTCCAGGGATTCGGTGTCATGAGCCGCCGACATCTGGGCGCGAATCCGGTCCTGCCCCCGGGGAACCACCGGAAACGAGAATGCGGCCACCAGGACACCCTTCAGGCGCAGTCCGTCGGCAAAATCCTGGGCCAGTCTCGGATCGCCCAGCATCAGGGGTACGATCGGATGTTCACCCGGCAGGAGCGTAAACCCCAGAGCGGACATTTCGGTGCGGAAACGGTTCGCGTTGTGCCACAGGCGCTCGCGCAGGCTGCCGGATCCGGCGATCAGTTCCAGGGCGCTCAGGCTGGTCTGCGCGATAACCGGGGCCAGGCTGTTGGAAAACAGGTATGGGCGTGCGCGCTGGCGCAGCCATTCGACGATCTCCGATCGTGCCGAGACATAGCCCCCGGCGGCGCCGCCGAGCGCCTTGCCGAGTGTGCCGGTGAGAATGTCCACCTGTCCGGCGACACCGCAGTACTCCGGTGTGCCGCGGCCCGATGCGCCCACGAATCCGGTCGCATGGCTGTCATCCACCATTACCATGGCGTCATAACGTTCGGCGAGCTTGCAGATCGTCCTCAGATCGGCGACATGACCGTCCATCGAGAACACCCCGTCAGTGGCAATCATCCGGTACCGGGCGTCTTCCGCCTCAGCCAGTTTCGCTGCCAGGTCAGTCATGTCGTTGTTCGCGTAGCGCAACCGCCTGGCCTTGCAAAGCCGGATACCGTCGATGATCGAAGCATGATTCAGCGCATCGGAGATGATCGCATCCTCGGGACCGAGGAGGGCCTCGAAAAGGCCCGCATTGGCGTCGAAGCAACTCGGAAACAGGATGGTCTCTTCCATCCCCAGGAATTCGCTCAGACGCCGCTCCAGGCGCTTGTGCGGCAGCTGGGTGCCGCAGATGAACCGTACCGACGACATGCCGAAGCCGTATGCGTCCAATGCGTCCCTCGCCGCCTGAACCAGGGCGGGATGGTTGGACAGGCCCAGGTAGTTGTTCGCGCAGAGGTTGATGCAGGGGACCCCGGACTGGAGCATGATTTCTCCCTGCTGGGGCGAGGCGATGACCTGTTCCTGCTTGTACAGACCCTCCGCTTTCAGGGACTCGAGCCGGGCGCTGAGGTCACTGGTGAATGTTCGTGTCATGCGCCTGCCTTCATCGCCCGGATTCCGCAGTGGCCTGGTACGGCTTCACCACTCCATCACCACCTTGCCCGCGTTGCCCGAAAGCGCCGCCGCGAATCCCTCCTCAAAGTCGTCGATGGAAATGCGATGGGTGATGATCCCGGCCAGATCCAGACCGCTTTGCACCAGCGCGATCATCTTGTACCAGGTTTCATACATTTCGCGGCCGTAGATGCCTTTCACGTTCAGCATCTTGAATATGATCTGGTTCCAGTCCACAGCGAATTCGGTGGGCGCGATACCGAGCAGTGCGATCTTGCCGCCGTTGTTCATCACGTCGATCATATTCCGCATAGCCGGGGCCGCGCCGGACATCTCCAGGCCGACATCGAACCCTTCGGACATCCCGATGCTCTTCATGACGTCGGCAAGGTCCCTCTCCGCGGGATTCACCACATGCTCCACGCCCATGGATCTGGCAAGGGCGAGGCGGTACGGGTTGATGTCCGTGATGACCGTCTTGCGTGCGCCGACCTTCTGGGCGACCAGGGCGCCCATGATGCCGATGGGGCCGGCCCCGGTGACCAGTACATCCTCGCCGACCAGGTCGAAACTCAAGGCCGTGTGCACGGCGTTGCCGAACGGGTCGAAAATCGCCGCGATCTCGTCGGGAATGTCGTCCGGAATGGGCACGACATTGTCTTCCGGAATCACCACGAACTCGGCGAAACTGCCGGGGCGATTGACTCCGATTCCGATGGTGTTGCGGCACAGGTGCCCCCTTCCGGCCCGGCAGTTCCGGCAGGTTCCGCACACGACATGGCCTTCCGCCGAAACCCGTTGGCCGACCCCGTACTTGCGCGCATCAGGGCCGGAGCCGACGATTTCGCCACAGAACTCGTGACCGACCACCATCGGAACCGGGACAGTCTTCGCGGACCACTCGTCCCATTTCCAGATGTGGGCGTCAGTTCCGCAGATCGCCGATTGCCGCACCCGTACCAGCACTTCCCCGGGGCCAGGCTCCGGGACGGACACCTGCTCCATCCAGAGCCCCGCCTCTGGCCTGGATTTCACCAGGGCCTTCATTTTCCGGTCGTTCATGTCATCACTTCGAAGACTTGCTTTGGGTTGTACCGCTACCTCCGGGCAGCGCTCCTGCCCCAGGAGTCCGCGCCCGCGTGTAACCGGCCTGTATTCATGCACAAAACGTATCACCCGTGAGCAACGGCCGCAAGAAGAGTACGTTGGAGAGCAACCTCGGACATCCGGCTATCCGTTGATCATGGCCTGGGATGATTCGGCAATCATGGCTTTCGGCGGCGGATCGGCTTCATATCTGCCTGCAGGGCAGGAGGATGCCAATCGGGCTTTCCGGAATTCTCCCATGCCGCACGCCCGGCATGGGCGCTTCCACGGTTTCCGCGCCGGGTATACCGGATTACCGTTCACTTGGATATCATTCGGGTCACTTGCCACGATTCCCTCCGGAGCGCGAAAACACATGCAAAAAGACTACTTCAGGCACAAGGCCGGCGATTACGATCAGTCGGAGTGCCGGGTCAACAACGTGGACAGGATCGCCGACGCCATCCAAAGCCGGGTCCGATTCCTGCCCGGGATGCACATTCTCGATTTCGGTTCGGGAACGGGCCTGTTGCTGCAGAGGGTTGCGCCGCTGGTGGAGCGAATTACCGCGGTGGACATTTCCCCGTCCATGAACGCCCAGCTCGAAAGCAAACGGGGGCAGCTTCCCTGTGAGCTGGACATCAGGGAAATGGATCTGACCCGGGAAACCCTGGACCAGCGGTTTGACGGCATTATTTCGTCCATGACCCTGCACCACGTTGAGGATATTCCCGGATTGCTTGCCAGGTTTCACGAACTGCTGAATCCCGGAGGGTTTCTTGCCCTTGCCGACCTCGACAGCGAGGACGGCTCATTTCACGAAGAGGACACCGGGGTATTCCACTTCGGTTTTGATCGTGGATGGATGGAGGATACTGCGCGGCAGGCCGGTTTCGGCGGTGTGGGCATGGTGACGGCCAGCGCAATAAGCAAACCCGACCGGGAATATGCGGTGTTCCTGCTCACCGCGACAGCCTGAAGGCCACATCCGATTCAAGCTCCGGCCCAGTTCCCGGTACCCATGGTCACCTGATGAGACCCGGCATGACATTCCGGGGGGGCACTTCCCGATCAGACTGAAGAGAACCAAGTTTTGATGGCTTCTTGCAGGGGAGTTCCCATAAACTCTGGGCAGTTTTTCATTGTGCAATAGAAAATCCGAACGAGAAGAGACATGTCATCCGAAGATACCCAGCTCCAGGGCAGCGACTATCCCGAAACGGAAATCAGCCGCGAAACCATACCCGGCAACCCTTTCACGCTGTTCTCACGCTGGTTTGACGAGACGCTGGACGCAGGGCTGCCGGAACCCAACGGCATGGTGATCGCCACCATGGGCGATGCCGGCATGCCGAGCCAGCGTACGGTGCTGTTGAAGTCATTCGATGAGGGCGGCCTGTATTTCTATACCAACTATCACAGTCGGAAGGCGCGGGAACTGGCGGCGAATCCGCGGGTCAGCTGCCTGTTCCCCTGGCTGGCACTGCATCGACAGGTGGAAATCCAGGGAACCGTATTGAAAGTGGACCGGGAAAATTCCGCCCAGTATTTCGCAACCAGGCCCAGGGGGAGCCAGGTGGGGGCCTGGGCTTCCCGGCAAAGCGAGCCATTACCGGATCGGAGCGCCCTGGAAGAACGGGTGCGCGTCCTGGAGAAGCGTTTTGTCGGGGGAGAAGTACCGCTGCCGGAATTTTGGGGAGGGTACTGCGTCAGGGCGGACCGGGTGGAGTTCTGGCAGGGCAGGGCGAGCCGTTTGCATGACCGTTTTGTCTATACCAGGGATCTTTCCAACGAGGCGCAGTGGGATATTGAGCGGCTATACCCGTAGCTCAGGATACTCCGTCTGTTCAGAGGGAATGTTCTTTTTCATGTCATCCGTGATTGGTTTCTTGCGTGTCTCCTTCCTGTATTTGACCAAACCGACATCGGAAAGAGTGGCCTGGCACATGGAGAGAGTCACTGTTGAATAGAGCCAGGATACGAGCCGTTTGTTCCCTGTCAGGGCTTGGTATAAGTTCCGCGCCCCGTTAGAATTCCCACTCGACACGCCGGCCAAGGGAATTGCGCTGACTGTCACCGCGGAGAGGTGTCTGAGTGGTCGAAAGAGCACGCCTGGAAAGTGTGTGTACGTTAATAGCGTACCGGGGGTTCGAATCCCCCTCTCTCCGCCACTTCCGTGCAGCGGCGCATGGTCAGATTCCTGTCAAAACCGGTTCATTTCCGTTGTCCGGGCGGGGATACTGGTTTCACCGCAAGGTCCGTCGTCTGTAATCCGGACACCGCTCCCAGATATTGCCGTTCTATGGATATCCAGATGGCGATTCCTTTTCGCCTGAGCCCCAACGAGTTCCATTTCAAAGGCAATTAACCCGGGGGATTTCAAATATCCGTACCCGACAAATATTGTCATCGACCGGGAGCGGGCCGGAAAACAGGTGTTTTGTCGGTATTTCCGGAGCGATTCTGAGTCTGTTGTTTCAGCAAACTGTTATGTAATACTATAACAATTCGTTCAGTCGGAAACGCCAGGACCAGACACGTGTAGCGAGCAAGTAGACTGTCCGGTTCTGTAGCACTTATCACTTCCCGGGTGGAGCCAACAGGCTCCTCATGGCAATCACAGTGAAGGGAACACGTTGACTTTCCAGGCATCTCTTGCCGTTCAATAACGAGATTTCAGATTCAATCTCGTGGCAGGTCTTACAAATTCCAGGGTATCCAATGATAAGGCGTGAGGGGCAGGGCAGGTCTGGTGCCGACAATTTGCATATGAATTTATGTTTTACATGAGAAATAACATGAAATACATTGTATTTATTGTATTATTTTTGATTAATTCCATATCGCTACTCGCACAGGAGCGGCGTGATCTGGGGGCTCACGAACATGGTGTCGGTCATTTGAATATCGCGTTTGAGGGGAATCGTATCGTGATGGAACTTGATTCACCCGGCGCGGACATCGTCGGATTTGAATATCATGCGACAAGCGACGAAGATCGTATGGCGGTCGAGAACGCAATCGAGGCACTTTCAAACCCTTTGAATCTGTTCCTTCTGCCCGAAGCCGCGGATTGCTCGGTTGTCCATGCCCATGCGAGTCTCGTAGAAGACATGCACGAGGAGCATGAAGAGCACGAGGAACACGAGGAGCATGAGGAGCATGAGGAGCATGAGGAGCATGAGGAGCATGAGGAGCATGAGGAACACGAGGAGCATGAGGAACACGAGGAGCATGAGGAGCACGAGGAACATGAGGAACACGAAACAGCGCATACCGAGTTCCACGCCGAATATGAAATGAACTGCACCAATCCATCCGGACTTACCCGGATCGATTTCGCCTATTTCTCGATGTTTCCGAATGCCCGTGAATTGGAGGTACAGGTAGTTTCGAGCAAGGGGGCCCAGGCCTTTGAAATTGAACGTGACGAACCGGTGTTGGATCTGAAGGATCGAATCTGAATGTGACGGCCGTCTCCCTTGCCCTCGAGGATGTCCGGTTCTGCTGGCCGGGCCGGACATCCTTTGGCCTCACCGTACCCGCATTTCAAATCAACCCAGGGGAGAGGGTGCTGCTGCTTGGAGAAAGCGGTTCAGGAAAATCCACGCTTCTGTCGCTGATCTGCGGTATCGTGACTGCCATCTCAGGCCGTGTCACGGTCGCGGGAACAGACCTTGCGAAGCTGCGCCCGGGGGCCCGTGACAGGTTCCGGGCGGAACGGATCGGCCTCATTTTCCAGCAGTTTAACCTGCTTCCCTACGCGCGGGTGGTGGACAATATCCTGCTCCCCCTTCGGTTTGCCCCGGACAGACGGAAACGCGCGGGAAATGTGCAGTCTGAGGCGGCACGGCTCTGTGCGGAGCTTGACCTCCCCGAGGATATCCTGCCGGTGCTGGCAGGCCGGCTCAGCGTCGGCCAGCAGCAACGGGTGGCCGTTGCCCGGGCCCTGATCGGACAACCCCCGCTCATTGTTGCCGATGAACCGACATCGGCACTCGATGCACAAACCCAGGACAGTTTCCTGAACCTGTTGTTCACCCAGGCCGGTCAGGTGGATTCCACCCTGTTGATGGTCAGTCACGATGAGCGGCTCGGGCGGCACTTCGACCGTGTGGTGAGGATCGGGGACATCGCAACTATCGGAAGGGGGAGGGCATGATCATCCGTCTCGCCCTCGGCTCGCTGATGGCGAGGTCCCTCACCGTGGGGATGACGGTGCTCGCGATCGCACTATCCGTCATGCTCTTTCTCGGCGTAGAGAAAGTGCGCAACGGAGCCCGCGCCAGCTTTGCCGACACGATTTCCGACACGGACCTGATTATCGGTGCGCGATCCGGGTCAGTGCAGCTCCTGCTCTATTCGGTGTTCCGTATCGGCAACGCCACCAACAACATATCCTGGGAAAGCTATCAGGAAATTGCGGCCCGTCCCGAGGTGGACTGGATCGTGCCGATCTCACTTGGGGACAGCCACAGGCAGTTTCGCGTGATGGGCACGACGGCGGAATTCTTCACACGCTACAAATTCCGGGGCGGGAAATCGCTGGGCTTTCAGGCCGGCGACGGCCTCGAAGACCTCTATGACGCCGTTGTCGGTGCGGATGTCGCCGACAAGCTCGGCTATGCCATCGATGATCCCATCGTTGTCGCGCACGGGCTTGCATCGTTCTCGGAACACGCCGACCAGCCTTTTCGCGTGGCGGGCATCCTTGGCAAGACCGGTACTCCCGTGGACCGTACAGTGATCGTAAGCATGGAGGCCATCGAGGCCATCCATGTTGATTGGCAGGACGGGGTGAAGGTGCCCGGAAGGGTCACACCGGTAGAGGTGATCCGTCAGATGAACCTTGTGCCAAAGGCAACCACGGCTGCCCTGGTGGGCCTAAAGTCGCGACTGCAGATCTTTGGGCTGCAGCGATGGATCAACGAATACCCGGAGGAGACGCTCCTGGCCATCCTGCCAGGCGTGGCGCTGCAGGAACTCTGGGAGATTGTTGGGGTGGCCGAAACCGCACTGATCGGTGTTTCCGCCATGGTCGTGGTAACGGCGTTGATCGGGATGATGGCGATGGTGTTCTCCAGCCTGAATGAACGCCGGCGTGAGATGGCAATCTGGCGGGCAATGGGCGCACGGCCACTGACGATTCTCGGACTGCTGGTCATAGAGGCGATACTGATGGCAGGAGCCGGGGCTGTTCTCGGTACTGCGCTCCTGTACTCGGGCCTGCTTGTGGCCCGGCCCTGGGTCGATGCCGCCTTTGGCCTTTGGCTGCCGATCGGGTTGCCGACTGCATGGGAGGTCGGGATCCTCGTTTCCGTGATCGGCGCTGCAGGGCTTGTGGGACTCATTCCTGCTCTCAGGGCATACCGGCTTTCCCTTGCGGACGGCATGATGGTAAGGATATGAGAAAAGGAAGTGCCCCTGTTCCGTATTCAGGATCCCCCATACCAGGCCCACTTCGAGAATGCGGTCCAGGTACCCGTATGCGATAATCCGGTGACGGACCTGGATGGCCGTGAAAGGGTTGGGATTTGCAAACAGTAGTTGATAAATGATGGCCGGACAGATTAACCGCCGCTGTTTCCTTCTGGGTTTGGCAGCAGCGGCAACGTTGGGCCGTACGCTGCAGGCGGAGTCGTTTATCGACCTCGAATGGAGCGATCTGCTTCCGGAAGGTTCTCTTGTCCTTCCGTTTGAGCTTGAGGAATTCGTTCCCCATGATGCCCTGGGGCTTGCCGATCTGCAGCCGCTCTCGACGGGGGTGCGCACCGACTGGAATGGAAAAACCGTACGCCTGCCTGGATTCATCGTGCCGATTGACTGGACGGAAACGGGGGTCACGACCTTCATTCTGGTTCCCTATATCGGCGCCTGTATCCATGTGCCGCCGCCTCCGGCTAATCAACTCGTGCTGGTCACCACCGGGATTCCCTACGAAGATGTGGGCTTGTTTGACCCGGTTTGGGTGACCGGCATGTTCGGGACTTCACCGACGTCGACATTACTGGCCGAGATCGGCTACGTAATTTCCGCGGAATTTATCGAACCCTATCCATTGTAGGGTTCCGGCAGGAATACCCTTTCGGCCCGGCTCCACGCCTGCAATCGGTTCTATCGGTTACGCAAGCGTCGATGGTTGATCGACCAGAGAGGTTCACCGTCTGGAGAACCGTCCGCCCCATGACTGCGTTGCTGATCTGGCATAAACCAACAATCCTCAATTTGTCATGCACTGACCAGCCTGCCTGCAACGGATTCGCGGCAATGACGTCCCGAATTGTTTGTTCGGGTATTTGACTGGAAGCAGGCGCTCGGTTCACTCCCCTGTCTCCTGGGATCTGAAAACAGGATCAGGTTCATGTGGAACCCGGATTTCAGGACCATAATGTCGAGACCGGAGCCGCTACCATTCGATCACCGAAGGGTACCGCCCGGTCATGGTCGTACAGAACCAAGCCGAGGACGAACCGATCGCCGCAAGCGGCTTCAAGGCGTCGCAAACCGGAAAAATCTCCTTTCGAAACAGTTGCCGATGCTTTTACTTCTATCCCCACAAACCGACCACGTCTGTCTTCTATCACAAGATCGGCTTTGTTGCGCTCCTTATCCCGGAAGTGTGAAAACACGTACCGGTTATCGGACCAACTTGCATGCTTGAGAAGTTCGCTGAAAACGAAACTTTCCAGCAGCGGCCCGAACAGTGCCCGTTCGCGATTCAAGCGGTCGGAAGAGATGTCTTTCAGCGTGGCCAGCAGCCCGGAGTCAAGAAAATGCAGCTTGGGGGATTTCGTCAGGCGTTTCAGGGTATTCGTATACCAGGGCTGCAGGGTGCGAACAATAAACAGATTCTCAAGGACGCCTACATACCTTTGCGTGGTGACATGGTTCATGCCCAGCACTCCGCCAAAGCCGGAGTAATTGACAAGTTGCCCGGAATACTCGGCAAGTACCCGCAACAGCCCCGGCATTGCATTCAATTGATCGATCCGTGCGATGTCACGCACGTCGCGCTGAATGATTGCCTCGACGTAATCCAGATGCCAGTTCTGTCGACGCCGCCATCCGGAACGGGCCAGAGCTTCAGGGTACCCTCCTGCCAGGACAATCTTGACCAAATCATCACCAACAACCGGTGTTGTGGATTTCGGTGTTTCGCCTGCAAACACCTGCTCCAGAAACGATGACTGGTTTCCACACAGCTCCGCCTGGGCCAAGGGCAGCAGGCGGATTATCCCGATGCGGCCGGCAAGCGAGTCGGCAAGGTGTGGAAGTGTCATCAGGTTCGCAGACCCGGTCAACAGAAACCGCCCGGGCCGTGGATCAGCATCCACAGCTGCCTTGATCGCCAGAATGAGATCGGGGACACGGTGGACTTCGTCAATCACCATCCGATCATGACTGCGCACGAAACCGACAGGGTCAACCGAGGCGGATTCAAGGACAGTGGGATCATCCAATGTGAAAAATGGGACACTGTCCCCCGCAATTTGCCGTGCAAGCGTGGTTTTGCCCGATTGTCGCGGGCCGCAAACCAATACAACCCTGGTATCGGCTAATGCCTCATGGACACGGCGTTTGGCAAAACGAGGGTACATTCCAGTTTCTGAAGTGGCTGACCGATTGAAAGATAGTATGCGACAATTTCAAAGTTAATGCATGACTATTTGAAAGATTATATCTGACTAATTGAAACAATCCGATTGCCTGCTGCTGCAAGGACATGCCGACAATCTCGGGGCCATGCTCGACAACCTTGCAGAATATGGACCCTGGCTTCCATCACTCCAGGATCCTGTTTTACGTGACAAAACAAGGAGATATGAAATTTTGCTGACAGATCCAGCTTGTGCGGTGCGACTCCGGTAAATCGGCGTAATCCATGCCTTCGGCCTTGGGGGCCCCGGGGTTGCTGAACGTGGGGGTTGCATCACAGGATGGCCCATGATGCGTACCATTCATCGGGAGGTTGATCCGTCAACCAAACGGCATTGGCTCTGAAGATTCAGGTGTCCAGTTTCCTTCGCAGGGTTTCGTTAACCTGTTTCGGGTTTGCCTTGCCGCGGGTTTTCTTCATGACCTGGCCTACCAGGAAGCCGATGACCTTCTGGTTGCCTTCACGAAACTGCCGGACCTGATCGGGGCTTGCCGCCAGGACCTCATCCACCACGGCCTCGATGGCGCCGGTATCGGTGATCTGCCTGAGTCCCCTGGCCTCGATGATGCTGTCGGCATCGCCCTCGCCATTCCACATGGCCGAGAACACATCCTTGGCGATCTTGCCGGAGATTGAATTGTCGGCTATCCGGTCCAGCAGTCCGGCCAGGGCATCGCTGCCGATCCTGGACGCCTCTACCGGTATGCCCTCCTGGTTGAGCGCGGCATTGAGTTCGCCCAGGATCCAGTTGCAGGCGGTGCGGGGTTCCGCGTTCGTGGCTGCCGCGACAGCCTCGAAGTAATCCGCCAGCGTCCGTTCGTTGGTAAGCTGCGCGGCATCCGCCGGTGCCAGGCCATAGTGTTCGATGAACCGGTGGCGCCGGTCATGGGGCAGTTCCGGCAGGCTGTCTTTCACCTCGGCGAGGAAGGAGTCTTCCAGCACCATGGGCGGCAGGTCCGGATCCGGAAAGTAGCGGTAGTCATGGGCTTCTTCCTTCGAACGCATGGACCGGGTCTCATCCCGGTCGGCATCGTACAGTCGGGTTTCCTGGACGACCGTGCCGCCGTCTTCCAGGATGTCGATCTGCCGTTCGATCTCGTACCGGATGGCCTTTTCCACGAAACGGAACGAGTTGATGTTTTTCAATTCCGTCCGGGTGCCCAATTCCGCTGCGCCCAGGGGGCGGATGGAGACATTGGCGTCGCAGCGGAAAGATCCTTCCTGCATGTTCCCGTCGGATATGCCGAGATAGCGGACCAGGGCGTGTAGCTGGCGCAGGTAGGCCACTGCCTCGGCGGGAGACCGCATGTCCGGCTCTGACACGATCTCGAGGAGCGGGGTCCCTGCACGGTTGAGATCGATTCCCGTGAAGTCACCGGAACTCCCGTGGAGCGACTTGCCCGCGTCCTCCTCAAGATGTGCCCGGGTGATCCCGATGGTCTTCGGGCCGTCGCCCGGGTCGATTTCCAGGGACCCCCTGCCCACGATGGGAGTTTCGTACTGGCTGATCTGGTAGCCCTTGGGCAGATCCGGGTAAAAGTAGTTCTTTCTGGCAAACACCGATGTCCGGTTGATTTCGGCGCCGATGGCCATCCCGAACTTCACCGCCAGCCGGGCCGCCTCACGGTTCATCACCGGCAGAACGCCGGGCAGTGCGATGCTGACGTCGCAGGCCTGGGTGTTGGGTGCGGCGCCGTAGGCAGTGGAGTCCCCGGAAAAGATCTTGCTGCGGGTCATCAGCTGCACGTGGACTTCCAGTCCGATCACGGTTTCCCACTGCATCAGGCGTAGCCTCCCGGCGCCGTCTTGTGCCAGTCGGTGGCCTGCTGGAACTGGTGGGCGACATTCAGTATGGTGGATTCATCCAGATACCGGCCGATGAGGTGAAGTCCGATGGGCAGCCCGTCGCGGTCGAACCCTGCATTGACCGAGATGCCCGGTAGTCCCGCCAGGTTGACCGAGTTGGTGAATATATCGTTCAGATACATCGCAATGGGGTCATCGTTCTTGGCCCCGATCGGGAATGCGGTGCCCGGCGAAGTGGGCCCGGCGATAAGATCGCACCGCTCAAAGGCGCGGGTGAAGTCGTCCGCGATCATCCGGCGTAGCTTCTGCGCCTTGATGTAGTAGGCATCGTAATAGCCCGAAGACAGCACGTAGGTGCCGATCATGATCCGGCGCTGCACCTCCTCTCCGAATCCCTCCGCCCGGCTGCGTTCGTACATGTCGATCAGGTCCTCGAACTGTGCGGCGCGATGGCCGTAGCGCACGCCGTCGAAGCGGGAGAGGTTGGAACTGGCTTCCGCCGGGGCCAGGACGTAATAGCAGGGAATGCCGATCTCGCTGTTGGGAAGCTCCACTTCCACCGTGCGGGCGCCCAGGGATTCGAGCTCACGGATGGCGGCCTGGATGGCATCCGCGACATCCGGCTCCACGCCCTCACCGAAAAACTCCTTCGGCAGACCGATGACCTTGTCCCCGATCGATTCTGCCAGGGATGCCGTGTAGTCCGGAACCTGCTGTTCAAGTGACGTCGAGTCCCGTTCATCGAATCCGGCCATGGCCTCAAGCACCAGGGCAGCGTCCTCGGCGCTCGTCGCCAGGATGCCGCCCTGGTCCAGCGAGGAGGCGAAGGCAACCATGCCGTATCGGGACACCCGGCCGTAGCTCGGCTTGATTCCGGTGATACCGCAAAGTGCCGCGGGCTGACGGATGGAGCCGCCCGTGTCGGTGGCGGTGGCAACGGGGGCCAGCCTGGCCGCCACTGCTGCGGCAGAGCCGCCGGAACTGCCGCCCGGCACACGGCTGGTCTCCCAGGGATTCTTCACTGCCCCGAAATGGCTGGACTCGTTGGATGAACCCATGGCGAATTCGTCCATGTTGGTTTTTCCCATGCTCACCATGCCCGCCTCGGCCAGACGTCTGACCACGGTCGCATCGTAGGGCGAGACGAAGTTCGCCAGCATGTTCGAGCCGCAGGTGGTGGGAACGCCCGCAGTGCAGAAGATGTCCTTGTGCACCATCGGGATGCCGGTAAGCGGGCCGGCGTCGCCGGATCGGATGCGTCGGTCCGCCTCGGCGGCCTGTTCCAGGGCCTGGTCCCCGGTGACGGTTATGAAGGCGTTCAGGTCCCCGGCATCGGCCATCCGCGAGAGAAAATGACGGGTGAGTTCGGTGCTGCTGTATTCGCCCCTGGCCATGGACCGGGCGAGGTCCCTGATGGATCGGTTGTGCATGCGTTCGGGTTCGGACTGTTCGGTGGCGGCCAGGCGGTGCCCGGGCTTGCCTCGGAAGTTCGCGGCGCTGGTAGCCTATTCGATGACCCGGGGAACCAGGTAGAGCCCGTTGTCCGCCAGCGGCGCGATGGCCTGGTAGTCCTCTCGGCGGGACTCCGCAGTGACATGGTCCCCGCGCAGCCGGAGATGGACATCCTGGGGGTGGGCCATGGGCTCGACGGACTCCGTATCGATCCGGTTCATCTGTTCCAGGAGATCCAGGATACGGGTAAGGTGACCGGCGAAATAGGCGGATTTTTCCTCGTCGGTTTTCAATCGCGCAAGCCGCGCGATATGGGTGACCTGCTCACTGTTGATGGAAGACATTTGTCGGTTCGTAGATGCTCGGATAGGCAATGTCCGTCACCGTATCCGGCAGCCTGAACAGGGCCGTTCCAGCCATGCGAGAACGTTACGGACACAGCATTTGCGCAGCAACTTACCATAGCTTTGCGCAGTTGAATAGTATGCCCCCGATTGTTAAGCTACGCCGCTAGGATTTCTCCGGGGTCTGGATTCCTTGCCTCCCCATTCAACAACTCCAACAACACAATGCTGAAACGCCTGGCTGGCTTCTTTTCCAATGATCTCGCCATTGATCTTGGAACCGCCAACACCTTGATTTATGTGCGAAACAAGGGAATTGTACTCAACGAACCCTCGGTAGTTGCCATCAAGAGTTCCGGGTTCGGCGGAGCGGGAAAAAGTGTCCTCGCCGTAGGTCAGGAAGCCAAGCTGATGCTGGGCCGTACTCCGGGCACCATACGGGCAATCCGACCGTTGAGGGATGGCGTGATCGCCGACTTCAACATCACCGAGGACATGCTCAAATACTTCATCAGGAAGGTACAGGAGAACCGCTTTTTTTCCAGTCCGCGAATCATCGTCTGTGTCCCGTGCGGCTCCACCCAGGTCGAGCGCAGGGCCATCCGTGAATCCGCCATGAGCGCCGGCGCCAGGGAGGTCTACCTGATTGAGGAACCGATGGCCGTGGCGATCGGGGCGAATCTTCCCGTGGCCGAGCCCACGGGTTCCATGGTGGTGGACATCGGTGGCGGCACCACCGAAGTCGGCATCCTTTCTCTCGGGGGCATGGTGTATTCCAATTCCCTCCGGGTCGCCGGCGACACCTATGACGATGCCATCATCAACTACATCCGAAGACGGCACGGCGTGCTGATCGGCGAATCCACCGCGGAACGTGTCAAACAATCCATCGCGACCGCGTGGTCCGAGTCCGACCATATGGAAATGGAGATCAAGGGCCGGGACATTTCCGAGGGTATGGCCCGCAGTCTGGTGATCACCAGCGAAGAGGTCTACGACGCCATCGACGATGCCCTGGTGCAGATCGTCCAGGCCATCCGCCAGGCCCTGGAAAAGACACCGCCGGAACTTTCCGCCGATATCGGTGAGAAGGGCATGGTGATCGCAGGGGGCGGGGCGTTGCTCAGGGACATGGACCGGCGCCTGATGCAGGACACCGACCTTCCGGTTGTGGTCGCGGAAGACCCGCTGACCTGCGTGGTCCGCGGCTGCGGCCGTGCGCTGGAGGAAATGGATACCCTGAACAACGTGTTTTCCAGCGACAACTGAATTCCATAGAGACAACGAATCGGATTTCCAGATTAGTCCATTGCAGCAGGTAGTGCGCACAGTACGTGGTTTCCGGGGATTTCCTTCCCCCGGAGCCTGCGGACTGGCCGGACACGAGACCTTACCGGACAGGCCATGATTTTCGGGCATGTCAGCACCCTCTATCGGTTCATACTGCTTGCGATCCTGTCGTTCGGCCTGATGATCGTGGAACATCGCAGTGACCTGCTGCGGCCGGTGCGGTCCACCGCATCCATCCTGGCGATGCCGTTCTATGCCCTGACGGAACTGCCCGGGAACATCGCGGAGATCATCCGTTCCCATTATCCGGACGACACCGTCTACGAGGAACTGGAGTCCCTGCGGGAAAGGCAGGCCAAGCTTGCCACCCAGCTCCAGCGATACGACGCCCTGGTGCTGGAAAACAGCCGGTTGTCCCGCCTTCTGGCCACCTCCCGCCGTTCCGATGACCAGTTGATCCTGGCGGAAATCGTGAATATCGGGCTGGATCCCTTCAGCCACCGGATTATCATAGACCGCGGCATTGAGTCGGATGTGTTCGTCGGGCAGCCGGTGATTGCGCCCGACGGTGTGATCGGACAGGTCTCGGAGGTGGATCTGCACCAGAGCGTCGTGACCCTGGTCACGGACCGCAGCCACGGCATTCCGGTACAGGTGCAGCGTAACGGGCTTCGCACCATCGTGCAGGGCAAGGGGGAGAAGGATCAGGTGAGCGTGCCCTATCTCTTGCGGCAGGCTGACATCCGCAAGGGTGACATCCTGTTGACCTCGGGCATGGGCGGGCGTTTTCCGGCAGGCTACAAGGTCGCGGAGGTGGTGGAAATCACCACCGAGGCGAACGAGTCCTTCCTGTCCATCAACGCCGTCACCACCTCCCGTATCGATCCGCTGAAACAGGTGTTGCTGATATGGGACACCGACCGACTGGCGGGGCGGGAATGAGTCGGCAATCCGGCGATACCGGGATGCCCATGGAGGATAGGGCATTCTGCGGGCACGATCGATGAACACGTCCTTCTCCCGCATGGCGTGGGGCCACCGCTGGTGGATCATTCCCGTGTCCCTGGGTGTGGCCATGCTGCTGTCCATCATCCCGTACCCGGAATGGATGGGCTTTGCCGAACCGCACTGGGTCAGCCTGGTGCTGTTTTACTGGTGCCTGGCGGTGCCCGAGCGTGTGGGCGTGGGCACCGGCTGGATCGTCGGGCTGCTCATGGACATGATGCTGCATACCCTGTTCGGCGTGTACGCATTCATGCTGGCATTCGTGGCCATGGTAGGGGTGCTGTTCCATCGACAGGTGAGGATGTACCCGTTATGGCAGCAGTGCATGGTGATTTTTGCGATCTCCGCATTGGAGGTCCTGTTCCTTGCCTGGGTTTTTCGCATTACCAACGACATTGACCTCAGGCTGGTATACTGGCAGGCAGCATTGACCACTGCATTGGTTTGGCCGGTGGTGTATACCCTCCTGCGTTTTGCCAGACGGCGCAGTGGCATGGTCCAGTTGAGATAGGGCAGGCCGTGACACCGATTCGCAACTATCTGCAGGAGAACCGATACGGATATAACCGGATTGTAGTGATGTTTGTCGCGGTCGGTCTGCTTGCCCTGGTGCTGGCGGTCCGGGTGGGATACCTGCAGATCTCCCAGCATGACCGGTTCGAGGAACTGGCACAGAGCAACCGGATTGATCTGGTGCCCTTGCCGCCGGTCCGCGGCCTGATCTATGACCGCAACGGGGAAGTTCTGGCGCAGAACTTCCTGGTCTATAACCTGGAGGTCCTGCCGGACAAGGTCCAGGACATGGACGCGTTGCTGGACCAGTTGGGGCAACTGGTGGAACTCAAGGAAGATGACCTTGAGCGTTTCCGTGCACTGCTCAAGAGACGGCCTTCATTCGAGCGCCAGACGTTGCGCGCAAATCTGAGCGAGAAGGAAGCCTCCCGCCTGGCGGTGAACCTTCACCGGTACCCCGGGGCCGAGTTCAGGGCAAGGTTGCAGCGGGATTACACCCGGGGCAATCTGACCGCCCATGTGGTGGGATACGTGGGCAGGATCAGTGCCGACGACCTGGAACAGATAGACAATGATAAATACCGTGGACTGGACTATATCGGCAAGAATGGTATCGAGGCTTTCTACGAAACAACGCTTCTCGGAAAGTCGGGATTCAAGCAGGTGGAAACCAACGCCCACGGCAAGATCATCCGAAGTCTCGAACAGGTGCCGCCGGAGGCCGGCAAGGTCCTGCACCTCAGCCTGGACATACAGCTGCAGGAAAAGGCCATGGAACTCCTGGGAGGCTACGAGGGTGCGGTCGTGGCCATCGAGCCGGCTACCGGGGACGTGCTCGCCTTCGCCAGCATGCCCGGATATGATCCCAATCCCTTCGTCAACGGTATTGGCAAGAAGGCGTATGGGGAACTGCGGACCTCGGACCGCCGCCCGTTGCTGAACAGGGCCCTGTACGGCCGCTATGCGCCCGGTTCCACGATCAAGGGTTTCTTGACCCTGGTGGGCATGCAGAAAGGGGTCAGTCCCCATGACCGTGTTTTCTGCAATGGCTACTACCGTCTGCCCAACGGAAAACGCCGTTATCGCGACTGGAAAAAGACCGGTCACGGCAGCGTGGATGCCCATGATGCCATCGAGCAGTCATGCAACGTGTATTACTACCAGCTTGCCAAACGGCTGGGGATCGACTCGATGCATGAGGGCATGGGCCGGTTCGGCTTCGGCCATCACACGGGAATCGACCTGTTGGGCGAACCGAGCGGCCTGATGCCGTCACGTCAGTGGAAACAGGAAATCCATCAACAGCCATGGACTTCCGGGGAGACCCTGATCATCGGCATCGGTCAGGGCTATATGCTGATCACACCGCTGCAACTGGCAACGGTGACAGCCACCCTGGCGAATCGCGGGCGCAAAGTGGTGCCACGGTTTCTGACCGCCATCGAGAACCCTCAAACCCATACCTGGGAGCGGCTGCCGCCCGAGGTGACCGGCCGGGTTGCCGGTAATAATCCGCAGGACTTCGACTATGTCATCCGGGGAATGCGGGATGTCATGCATGGGAAGAAAGGCACCGCCCGCCTGTCCGGGCGCGGCTTACGGTATGAAATGGCAGGCAAGACGGGCACCGCCCAGGTGAAAAAGGTAGGGCAGAACGAGACTTACCGGGAGGAAGAGACGGAAAAGCGTTTCCGGGACCATTCGCTGTTCATCGGCTTCGCGCCACTGGATGATCCCAAAATCGCGATCGCTGTCATCGTGGAGCACGCCGGTGGCGGCAGCCGTATCGCGGCTCCCATGGCGCGTCAGCTGCTGGATTACTATCTCATCGAACGTCTCGGCCTGTTCCCGCCCGAGGATGCGGATACTGATACTGGCAATCGACTGGCCAGGCTGGACTGATCGATGCTCTCTCTCCTCAATCGGCAGAATACGGGGGTGCGGCCACAGCATGGTGATCGGGAGGAAGTCGTCTTCCCCGTGGACATGCCGCTGCTGACCGCCATTCTCATGCTGCTTGCTCTCAGCCTGGTGGTTATCTACAGCGCCAGCGGGGAAAACACCGCTCTGCTGTTGCGCCAGCTGGCACGTATCGTCTTCGCTCTCGTTCTGATGCTGGTATTCTGCCGGCTGTCGCCCTTGGCGCTGAAACGGTGGTCGCCCATCGTTTACGGGGTTGGCCTGGCATTGCTGTTCATGGTGCTGGCATACGGCATCATCGGCAAGGGGGCGCAGCGCTGGATCGATATCGGATTCTTCCGTTTCCAGCCATCGGAGATCATGAAACTGGCAGTGCCCATGATGATGGCCTGGGTGATCACACAGGCCAATCTGCCGTCGAGGTTTCCCTACCTTACCGTTTGTGTCGGCATCATTCTGCTGCCGGTCGTGCTCGTGGTCATGCAGCCAGATCTTGGCACGGCGATACTGATCGCCTCCACGGGTATCGTCGTCATTTTCTTTGCCGGAATCAGCTGGAAACTGATTGTCGCCGTGGCCGCGGGACTGAGCGCCGCGGCTCCGCTGCTGTGGTATTTCGTCCTGCTTCCATACCAGCAGCGTCGCATCCTGACGCTGTTTGATCCATGGATCGATCCTCTTGGGGCGGGCTACCATACAATCCAGTCGGTCATCGCCATCGGGTCCGGCGGGATCACCGGGAAGGGTTGGCTCGCCGGGACCCAGTCCCAGCTCGAGTTCATTCCGGAACGTTCCACCGATTTCATATTCGCGGTCTATGCCGAGGAATTCGGGCTTGTGGGTGTGCTGGTATTGCTGGGGCTCTACCTGTTCCTGGTGTTCCGTGGCCTGATGATCGCGATGTACACTCACGACGCCTATTCCCGCCTGCTGGCCGGTGCCCTGTCGGTTACATTCTTCTTTTATGTGTTCGTCAACATCGGGATGGTCGTCGGCATTCTCCCGGTGGTCGGGGTACCGTTGCCGCTGGTCAGTTACGGAGGGACATCCATGGTGACACTGATGATTGGTTTCGGCATGTTGATGTGCATCCAGAACTCCAAGAGACCCTAGACAAGGCTATGAGGAAAATGATCAAACAATGCGTGTTCGTCACGGCGGCCGGATTGCTGTGCCTGAATCCGGCGCTGGCACTGGACGTCAGCCGCTACCCGGTACTGGTGGAGCTCGTGGAGATCATGAGCAAGGAGGACGGTTACCCGCGGGAAGAGCTGGAAGCGGTGCTGTCGTCATCGAAAATCGATCAGCAGATTATCGAACTCATGGACAGGCCGTACGAATCGTTGCCATGGCATCGTTACCGGGACCTGTTCATCAAGGAATCACGGATCGTCAGGGGCGTGCAGTTCTGGCAGGAGAATCGGGCCATCCTTGCCGCGGTGGAAAAGGAGTTCGGTGTGCCCCAGGCAATCCTGGTGGCCCTGCTCGGAGTCGAAACCCATTACGGAACGCGCCTGGGAAACCGGCGTGTGCTGGACAGTCTGGTAACGCTGTCCGCGGACTATCCCCGGAGAAGCAAGTTTTTCACCAGCGAGCTCCGTACGTTCCTGAATACCTCCCGACGGGAGAACATCGCCGCAAACAGCGTGCTGGGATCCTACGCCGGCGCCATCGGCATTCCCCAGTTCATGCCGTCCAGCTACGAGGCCTACTCGGTGGATTTCAACGGCAACGGGAGGCGGGATCTGGTGAACGAAATGGAGGACGCCATCGGCAGCGTGGGAAATTACCTCAAGGAACACGGATGGACCCGCGGCGAGGCGATCTTCGCACCGGTCACTGAAGACCTTCCGGATGCGGCCCGGGATCTGGTGAGCAAACGGTCCAAGCTCCGGCACCGGACCGGGGACCTGGCCGATGCGGGGGTGGTGTTCGACACCCGTGGCGGGAGCGACATGGCGGCTCTTTTCTTCGTGCAGCAGAAATCCGGGAAGGATCATGTGGTCGGCTACCGAAATTTCTATGCCCTCACCCGTTACAACACCAGCATCAACTACGCCATGGCAGTGACGGAACTGTCCAGGCAGATCGCCAGGCGAATGGGAGGATGATGCCGTTCGGTCACGCCCGCAACGGGCCAAAATCACGCCGCCTCGCATCCATCACGATGCTGTTCGCCGCGGTCATGGCACTGACCGGCTGCCAGACCCGTTCCATCTGGCAGGGCGGGCAGGACGGGGAGGGCGGTTATTACGGCGGCGACCGGCCACCGGATTCTGTTCCGGTTGACCTCGCGTCCATCCCGGATGCGGTCCCGGTGGCGTTGCCCCGAAGCAAGACGGGCAACAAGCCCTACAAGGTCCTGGGCCGGACCTGGCGCCCGCTTTCCAGCGCCAAGGGATACCGGGAGCGTGGCGTGGCTTCCTGGTATGGACGCAAGTTTCACGGCCGCCGGACTTCCAGCGGGGAGACCTATGACATGTTTGCCATGACTGCCGCCCATCCCGTGCTGCCCTTGCCGACTTTCGTGCGGGTAACCAGTCTGGACAACGACCGCAGTATTGTGGTGAAAGTCAATGATCGCGGCCCGTTTCTCCACGGGCGGCTGATCGATCTTTCCTATGCGGCCGCATGGAAGCTCGGGATCACGAAGACCGGCACCGGACGTGTGGAGGTGGAGGCCCTGGATCCCTCGGGCGGTACGGTCCCCGTCACCGGGAAGGCGTCGGACGGTCCATCGCTCTGGACGGGAGTTGCGGGAGCACCCACCGCGACAGTCCCGGTGAGGGAACCCGCGGCCGATGGCCGGTACGTGGTGCAGGTCGGTTCGTTCAATGACCTGGTCAACGCGCTCGAGTTGCGGGGCAGGCTGCGCCTGGCGGGGTATGCCCTGCTGCCGGTCCGGGACGAGGAGCTTGCCGGTCAGGAGGCTCCTTTCAGGGTTCTCGTGGGGCCGTACGACCACTGGGGCGATGCCGACCGGGTGCGCCTTGACCAGGAACGGATCACCGGTCTTCGGGGGTTGCTGCGTGAGATCTGAAGCGAACCCGGGCACGGGCGGATGTACAGGCACGAGCGCGTGATGGCTGAATTGCCACCAAATTGACCGGACTTAGCCGCATTCCCGCCCGTATAATTTTCGAAAGTCCAAACCGATTACCAATGATCCTGCGCGTTGCGGCCCTGCTGCTGTTTACATTCCTGACGGGACTCCCCTCCATGGCCCAGGAGGGGGATGCCGAGGGCGACGCGGCCGTTCCGCAGCCTGTCGGATCGTTGGGGGATATACCCGAGGCGATGAAGGCCGTGGTGCCTCCCCCGGATGCCCCCGTGAAGTCCTGGATGCTGGTGGACTTCGAAAGCGGCTGGGTTCTCGGCAGCAAGAACAGGGATCTGCGAATCGAACCCGCCAGCCTGACCAAGCTGATGACAGGCTTCCTGGTGTTCGAGGCGCTGGAGAAGGGAGAAATCCGGATTGACGACAAGGTGTACGTCAGCAGGAAGGCCTGGAAAACGGGCGGATCACGCATGTTCATCCAGGTGGACACTCACGTGGATGTGGAAAATCTGCTGAAGGGCCTGATTGTCCAGTCGGGCAATGATGCCGCGGTGGCCCTGGCGGAACATCTGGGGGGAAGCGAGGAAGGGTTTGCCGTGCGCATGAACCACAAGGCGCAGGAACTGGGCATGGTGAACAGTCATTTCACCAACAGCCACGGCCTGCCTGACGAGAACCACTATTCCACCGCCGAGGACATCCTGATCCTGAGCCGCGCCCTGATCCGGAATTTTCCGGAACGGCTCGCCCTGTATTCCACCAGGGAATACACGTACAACGACATCACCCAGAAGAACAGGAACGTGCTGTTGTGGCGGGACCCCACGGTGGATGGCCTCAAGACCGGGTATACCAAGGCGGCCGGCTACTGTCTCATTGCCACGGCCAGGCGTGACGGCATGCGGCTGATTGCCATCGTCACGGGTGCCGACAGACGAAAGACCCGCGCCGACGCCGTTCAGTCCCTGCTCAGGTACGGGTATGCCACCTATGACGGCCTGCTGCTGTATCGCCCCGGCGACGAGGTCACCAGGGTCAGGTTGTGGATGGGGGAGGAGAAGGAAGCCGGTATCGGTGTGTCCGGGCAGCTCGGCGTGGTGTATCCAAAGGGCAAGAGAGATCGTTTGTCCGCGGCGCTCGACATACCGGAAAGCCTGGAGGCCCCGCTGGGTTCGGGGACGGATGTCGGCAGTATCCAGGTCAAATACGACGGGACCCCCGTGCTTGAACGAAGGCTGTACCTGAATGCGGATCATTCCAGCGGTCCGTGGTGGTCCCGGCTGAAGGATTCGGTGCTGAGGCTTTTCTGATGGCGGACGGCAACGGCAGCACGCCCCCGGGAGTCGGGGAATTGCTGCAGTTTCCCTGCGAAGTGGACATCAAGGTGTTCGTGCGTGCCTCGGAGTACCTGGACCGGCGGTTGCATGCACTGCTGCTGCAGCATCTCGCACCGGACCAGGTGCTCGGCATACGCCGCAGGGAAAGCCGCAAGGGCAATTATCATGCGCTGAGTTGCCTGGTGGTGGCCCGCGAACGGGAGGAACTGGACCGGGTCTATTCCGTGCTGTCCGGCCACCCGGACATTCTCATGGTGATATGAACCCCGGTTGCCGGTTCCGCTGGCTGGGACTGTGCGAATACACCAGCGTAGCGGACAGGATGCAGCAGTTTACCGATTCGCGTGATCGGGAGACCGTTGACGAAATCTGGTTTCTCGAACATTTTCCGGTGTTTACACAGGGCACCAGCAGCAGACTCGAACCGCACCGCAATCCTGACGGCATTCCTCTCATACGCAGCAAGCGGGGCGGGCAGATCACCTATCATGGCCCCGGACAACTGATTGCCTACCTGATGCTGGACCTGCGCAGGTTGGGCATCGGTCCCCGCCGACTGGTGGAACTGATCGAGGAATGCCTGCTGCGGCTGCTGGCGGACTACGGATTGGAGGGCAAACGCAGGGCGGGGGCGCCCGGGGTATACGTCGGGGACCATAAGATCGCCGCCCTTGGGCTCCGCATCCGCAACGGATGCAGCTTCCACGGTTTCAGCCTGAACGTGAACATGAACACCACGCCTTTCACCTGGATCGATCCCTGTGGCTATCCTGGACTGGTGGTCACATCCCTCGCACTCAATGGGGTCGACTGCAGGATGGAAACGGTTTGCCGTGATTTGAGACGGTATCTGAGCGATGCTTTCGGATGGGAGGGTGACGGAACAGACGCCGGAGTGGAGGGCTTCCATTAATTCCTTCGTCGATTCGCCGACAAGTCAGCCTCCCATCAAACCGGTCATTGTCAGAACTGGCGCCGACTTCGGTATTACCATGAATCGGGGCTTTTCGTTTCGATAGCCCTGCACAATCGGACCTGGACCTGACCTAAGCGGTAGCGGAGCCTTTCCTGTAATACCCTGCAAGATACTCTCCAAAATGAACCCGTTTGGGTTTCTGGACCGCGCGACATCCGAAACGCGGGAATGGCCGGAACTGATCCTGGCGGGGATGTTGCGGGAGAAGCTGGCTGACCCGTGTCGATTGCGCCGGCATGGGATGTTGCTGATACCGCGCATGCCCGGTTTGCCGCCCCCGCCAACCCTCCCCGGGAACTTAATCCCCCCCTCCGGGGTCATCCGGACAGGGGCCCGATGCGTGGGTCAGGGATGGCGGGGATGGCCTTTCAACGGGTGAGGACGGACCCTGTTCGGCAGCGGAAGCCGGGCCCCCGAAAGAATTATGACAAACCTGCCCGAGGGACGGGAAATGGCAAGGACGGAAAAAATGGAAAAATATATAATCGAGCAGAAACAGGGACTTATGAGGTTCCGCCGGGCGTTTTTACGCGCGATAACTGTATTTATCAGGCGCGAAGAATAAATTCCCAATGCCCCTCCGGTCAAGGGCATTGGCGCAATCC
>JAJDTE010000211.1:0-2932 GCA_022827325.1 Gammaproteobacteria bacterium
TTTCCATACCGGCCCGCAGCACGTTGTGATGCTGCATCATCAGAGGCCTGATATACGACCGCGCTCGACTTATTGCCAGAACTGCCTAAACGTGAGATGGTGGGTGCATCCGAGGAGTCGTCCATATACGATTCATAGATGGCCAAGAGCGCACGAAATATCGTTTTTGAGGGAATGGAAATCCTACCCGAGGCCCTGACCCCATTTGTGGAAAAAAGGCTTGAGAGTTCTCTCAAGGGACACTGGCAAGCCGAAGTGGCCGACAGGGTCCGACTGAAGCCAGACAGGGACGGCGGTATCGCCTGGGATCAGGCGGGGCTACTCAACGCCATGAACCGTTATTGGAGCGAGGCATTCGGAACTGTTCTGGGACGGGCGGAACGCGCCATCGTCAACGAGTTGGTGGAAGTGCGTAACAGACTTGCACATAACCGGGCTTTCAGCTACGACGACGCCGAACGCGCCCTGGACTCCATGCGGCGCCTGACGGAAGCAATCGGTGCCGGCGATGCAGCAGGAAAGCTCGGCAGGATGCGCGAAACAATTCTTCGCACGAAGTTTGCAGAACTCCGGCGGAATGAGGAGCGCCGGGGTTCAAGAGGACAACAGATCTCTGTCGAAACTGCAGGCGGCCTGCGCCCATGGCGCGAAGTGGTCGAACCACACCGGGATGTTGCAACAGGAGATTTTCGGCAAGCGGAATTTGCAGCGGACCTGGGGAAGGTTCACACCGGTAATGCCCCTTCGGAATACCTGGACCCGCAAGAGTTCTTCAGCAGGACATACCTGACGGACGGCCTCTCCACCCTCTTAGTGACAGCGGCGAAGCGCCTTGCCGATACGGGCGGCGACCCGATTGTGGAGCTTCAGACCAATTTCGGCGGCGGCAAAACCCACTCCATGCTGGCGCTCTACCACATGACGGGAAATGTCCCTACACAGGATCTTCCGGGACTGGACCAGCTCTTGTCAGAGCACGGAATATCCTTGCCGAAGGGGATCAATCGCGCGGTGATGGTCGGCACATCCCGAGGCCCCCAGGATACGATCCCCTGCGAGGAGGGCCTGGAAATCCGGACGACCTGGGGGGAGATGGCTTGGCAATTGGGAGGAGCCTCCGCCTACGAGGCCATTGCCGAGAACGATGCCAATGGGATCGCGCCGGGCTCTCATTTGCTCGAGAGCATTTTCCGGGATTGCGCGCCCTGCATCATCCTGATTGATGAGTGGGTGGCTTATCTCCGGCAAATTTACAGGACCGACGGCCTGCCTTCCGGCTCGTTCGATGCCAATCTGAGTTTTGTCCAGTCCCTTACAGAGGCTGTCAAGGCCAGTCCCGGGACGGTGCTTGTTGCCGCGTTGCCGGCTTCGCAGATTGAAGTAGGAGGTGCAGGCGGAGAAGAGGCCTTGGCCCGGCTCAAGCAGACATTCTCACGTGTCGAATCGTCCTGGAGGCCAGCATCCCAGGAAGAAAGCTATGAAATTGTGCGCCGGCGCCTGTTCAAAGAGATTCCCGGTGACAAGCATATCCACCGGGACAACACGCTGAAACAATTCGCATCCCTTTACCATGACAATCCTGATGAATTCCCTCGCGGTTCGTCCGATGAGGATTATCGCCGCAAGCTGGAAAAGGCCTATCCCATTCATCCAGAACTATTCGACCAACTCTATACGAGTTGGGGTTCTCTGGAACGATTCCAGAGAACCCGCGGTGTCCTACGCCTGATGGCACAGGCAGTCCATGAGCTGTGGATGAACAACGACCCTTCGTTGATGATCATGCCGGGCAGTATCGCCATCAGTTCCGATCGGGTTGAACCGGAGCTTTTACACTATCTCGATCCCAGTTGGCAGTCGATAATCGCTGGCGATGTGGATGGGGGCAGTTCCATACCATACAAGATTGACCAATCAACGCCGAATCTGAATCGCCATTCGGCAACACGCCGGATAGCACGGGCCATCTTCATGGGAACCTCCCCGGTCCATCAACAAGAGAATAAGGGACTTGACGATAAACAGATCAATCTGGGAGTAATCCAGCCAGGGGAGCGCCCGGCTATCTTTGGTGACGCGTTGCGGCGACTCAGTAACCAGGCCCGATTCCTGCATACGGATCTTGGTCGATATTGGTATTCAATATCGGCGAGTTTGAACCGGCTGGCTGCCGATCGCGCAGAACAGTATGAGGAAGCACTTGTCCTCGATGAAATCGACAAGGCGTTGGCATCCTATATTAACGGCCAAAGAGACCGGGGCCATTTCGATGCCGTACAGGTGACTCCGAGAAACTCGGGAGATGTGCCGGATGAATCGTCCGGAGTGCGGGTGGTAATTCTCGGCGTAACCGATCCACACAGTGCCGGCGATGTATCCAAAGCCAAAGATACCGCTGAAGAGATTCTGTTTAATCGTGGCCAGACACCCCGAATCAACCGAAACATGCTTGTGTTCCTAGCGGCGGATGCACGACGGATCGGGATTCTCAAGGATGGTATGCGTGATTCTCTCGCCTGGGAAAGCATTGTGAAGGACACCGGCCGACTCAATCTCACCCAGAGCGACAGCGCACTTGCGAAAGAAAAGCTTGGTGCAGCCAAAGACACCCTGGACGAACGAATAAAGGAGGCATGGTGTTTTCTGATCTACCCGGGGCAAGACAGTCCTGGGTCCGATCTCCAATGGGTTACAGGGAAAGTGCCTGTCCAGGATGGTGTACTGGGTCGGGCCAGCAAGCGGCTGGTGGATGAAGAAGCCCTGCTGCCTGAACTCGGGCCGAATCGGCTGGACCGGGAACTTCAAAAATACATCTGGAAAGACAATCATCACCTCCTCCTGAAAGATCTTTGGGAATACTCCTCTCGATACATCTACCTGCCCAGGATGAAAAACCGCCAAGTGCTCGTGGAAACCGTCAAGTCCGCAATCA
>JAJDTE010000170.1:0-3617 GCA_022827325.1 Gammaproteobacteria bacterium
CGGTCTGGTGAAACTGGATCCCGGCGCGGCGGGCCGTGGGCTGTCGCTCAGCGTTCGTCCGGTGTGGGGCCAGGCGGTGAGCGGGGTGGAGCGGCTGTGGGAGAGCGGTGTGGCCCTGGGGGCGGCGGCGGATCCGGATGCCGCGCGGGTGCATGCCAGGATCGCCTATGGCATCGGCACCGCCACGTGGGCCGGCCATGGGGTGCTGACGCCCTATACCGACGTGTCGCTGTCCGGGGACGGTGCAAACCGTCTTGGCATCGGCAGCCGCCTCGACATCGGGTCGTCGATCAGGATGAGCCTCGAGGGTGTGCACAGCCGCCCGGCGAGCGGCGAGGCCGACCACAGCGTCATGCTGCGCGGGGCGCTGTACTGGTAGCCGTACCGGGACGCCTCCCCGGTTCCTTCATCGCCCCGCATGGCGAATGCCATGCGGGGCCTTGGTCATGACTGGAGGGTGGATGCGCGAATGCGGCCGTATCCGAGAATTACGAACATCCGATTGCGTGTCGGCAAGAACCGTCGCCAAAATTCACGACCAAAGATAGCGTTACGGGAGTTTGATTACGCAGCCACGAAATGCTCCACTGAAATTTCAGCGGCGCGCTCACGTGCCTGCCAGAGATCATAGGCCATCTGCATTCCCAGCCAGGTCTCGGGCGATGAGCCGAAAGCCTTCGACAGCCGTATCGCCATGTCAACCGAAACCCCCGTTCGTTCGTTCACCAGTTCCGACAGCGTCTGTCTCGTGACTCCCAGGCCCTGGGCAGCCCGTGTCACGGAAAGATCCAGGGGTTCGAGGCATAGCCTCTTTACGATCCCGCCGGGGTGCGGCGGATTGTGCATGCCCATGTCTAATGCCTCAATTCAGTGATAATCCAGGTAGTCCACATCGACCGCCGAGCCATCCCCGAACCGGAACGTTACGCGCCAGTTTCCGGATACCGAAACCGCGTAGTGTCCCTTGAGGAATCCCTTCAGCTTGTGCAGTCGGAAACCTGGCAGATCCATATCATTCGGCTCACTGCTGAGGTCGAGAGCTGCCAGGATATCCCTCAACTTCCCGACATGAGCCGATTCTACGCGCCGTACCGATTATCCTTCATAAAGAGATTTCAGGACCACGGCGGCGAAACGACGCGATCATGCCGATAAATTGTCTTGTCGCCTGCCAGTTGTCAGTGCCGAATGAATAATCCCCGATAGTGCCAAAGTAAAAGTACCCAGTTTGATGGTTGAGGATTCGGTTCCGGGGGGCATGCCCCCCGGAACCGGGCCCGGCCAAAATCGCCACCTGGACACAATCCGACGGAGGTGTATGTCCGGTGGTCAAGCTGAGGTTGATCGTCATGATTCATGATTTGAGAAGACAGGGCCTTTCGGTCAGCGCGATCGCGCGCAGGACGGGCCTGAACCGCAGGACGGTTCGTAAATATCTGGCCAGGGGACTTGAAGCCCCGGCCTACGGTCCACGGGCCCCGCGGCCACGCCGCCTGGGGCCCTACGAGGACTATCTGCGCAAGCGGATCGGCGCCTGCGAAGGTCTATCGGCACGACGGCTGCACCGCGAGATCCGGAGTCTCGGCTATCCCGGCGGCTACTCGGCGGTGACCGATTTTCTGCGGGAGATCCGTCCGCCCCGGCCACATCCGTTCGAATGCCGGTTCGAGACCGCCCCGGGGAAGCAGGCGCAGATGGATTTTGCCGAATTCCTGGTTGTATTCAGCGATGAGCCTGCTGTGCGCCGGCGGGTCTGGCTGTTCTCGTTCGTCCTTGGGCACAGCCGCTGGCTGTGGGGACGGTTCTGCGCCAGCCAGAAGCTGGAAACCGTGTTGCGCTGCCACGTGGAAGCCTTCGAGGCCTGCGGCGGCGCCACCGCCGAGGTACTGTACGACCGCATGAAGACGGCCGTACTGGGAGAACAGGAAGACGGAACCGTGGTCTACAACCCGTCCCTGGTTGCGCTGTTGCGGCACTATGGCTCGGCTCCGCGGGCCTGCCGGGCCTATCGGGCAAAGACGAAGGGAAAGGTGGAGAGGCCCTTTCGCTATATCCGCCAGGATTTCTTTCTCGACCGGTCGTTCCGGAACCTGGAGGATCTCAACGTCCAGTTCGATGCCTGGCGCAGCGGTATTGCCAACGAGCGGGTCCATGGGACCACCAACCGGGTGGTCCGGGAATCATTTGCCGAGGAGCAGCCACACCTGCATCCCCTGCCGGCGCACCCCTACGATGCGGTGCTGACCGTGGAGCGCCGGGTCAGCCATGAGGGGATGGTCTCGGTAAACGGCAACCTGTATTCGGTGCCGGAGCGGACGCGCAAGCGGGTCCTCGAGGTCCAGAATCATCCCAGGGATATCCGGATCTTCGAGGATGGCCGGCTCATTGCCCGCCACCCGGTGCTGCAGGGCAAGAACCAGCGCCTGGTGGACCCGAGCCATCGCAAGAAGCCGCCATCCGCCCAGCATCACGGGCACATGCCGCCAACCGTCCGGTCATCACTCGAGACACCCGTGGCCCAGCGCCCCCTGGCCTTCTATGACGCCGTGGCGCGCCGTCTGGCGACTGCGGGGACATACCGATGACCGCCGTCAGCACGCGGATCAGGGACAGCCTGGTGGGACTGCGCATGCCGCGGGCGCTGGAAGTGCTGGATCATATCCTCAAGCGTCTGGAGCAGGGCGAGATCACGGCGGTCGACGCCATCGACGAACTGCTGCTCGAGGAATACTCCTCGCGCGAGGGCCGTCGGGTTGCCGTGACCCTGAACACGGCGCGCCTGACCCCGATCAAGACCCTGGAGAGCTTCGACTTCACCTTCCAGCCTTCCCTGGATCGAAACCGGATCATGGCGCTGGCGCAGCTCGAGTTCATCGACCGTGCCGAGGCGGTCCATCTGTTAGGGCCGCCCGGCACCGGCAAGAGCCATCTGGCCACCGCCCTGGGGGTGGCCGCGGTCAAGGCGGGCAAGAGCGTCTACCGGGCCACCCTGGCCGAGCTGATCGAGGCCCTGATCAAGGCCGAGCGGGAGGGGCGGTTGGCGGACAAACTCCGCTTCTATGGCCGCACGGCCTTGCTGATCGTCGATGAGATCGGATATCTGCCGATTACCGGCGGCGGCGCCAACCTGTTCTTCCAGCTCGTCAATACCCGATACGAAAAGGGCGCCATGATACTGACTTCCAATCGCGGCTTCGCGGAATGGGGCGAGATCTTTGCCGATCCCGTCGTCGCCACCGCGCTGCTCGACAGGCTGTTGCATCATGCCGTCGTGATCCAGATCGAAGGGGCCAGCTACCGGCTGCGACAGCATGCCGAGCTCATCCCTGAACACATCCGGGCGAATGCGCCCATCTCACCACCGTCGCCGCCGTCAAGAAAACGCGGCCGGTCCGCCAAAAGGAGGAATATCGACGCTTAATCTGGCTCGTCACCAGAAACTCGAAACTGGGTATTTTTACCTTGGCACTATTGAGCATCTATGAATCGTATATGGACGACTCCTCGGATGCACCCACCATCTCACGTTTAGGCAGTTCTGGCAATAAGTCGAGCGCGGTCGTATATCAGGCCTCTGATGATGCAGCATCACAACGTGCTGCGGGCCGGTATGGAAA
>JAJDTE010000195.1:0-10552 GCA_022827325.1 Gammaproteobacteria bacterium
CGAGCAACAGGGGTTTCAGGTCGGCATAGCGCCACAGGTACGGCCGGCAGTCGCTCTCGGGCGTTTGCGTGATCAGTCGGTTGAAGACCATCCAGAGCGGGGACAGGCCCTGCTCCCGGATCTTGTCGTAGTACCGGGCCCGTTCCGGCGTGACCTCCGGCGTTTCGATGACTGGCATGATGGTTTCCTCTCTTTGTTGGATGGCCGGCTACCCGGCTTCCGGCCCGTTGCCGCCGTACAGCCACTCAAGCTCGTCGTACCACTGTTCGGGTGTCTTGCTTCCCATGACGTGGACCCTGACCCTGGCCGCCGCGCCGGCGGGATGGTAAATGTAGTCGCCGATGATGCGGGCGCCCGGCTGGACCCGGGCTGTGCGCACCATTCGCTGGCTGCAATAGGCATTGAGCGCGTCTTCCGGCGCCTCGTGAACCCGCATCATGTGACCCAGGCACACCCCGTCCTCCATGGCCATGCAGGCGCCCTGCGCGAAGTACTGCAGCATGGGATGCGCCGCGTCCCCGAGCAGCGTCACCCGGCCGGCGACCCAGTTCACGATGGGGTCGCGGTCACAAAGCACCCATAGCTTCCAGTTCTCGCCGTGCTCGATCACCTGCCGTGCCCGCGGATGGATCTGCTCGAATCCCATGCTGACCTCTTCCGGATCCACCGGTTTGCCGGCCACGGCCTCCCGCATGTTCCGGTGGTAGGTCACCACCAGGTTGAAGACTTCGCCGCCCTTCAGCGGATAGTGCACGATGTGGCACCGGGGGCCGGCCCAGAGCGTGGCGGCATTCCATTTCAGGTCATCGGGCATCCGGTCCGCCGGAATCACGGAGCGGTAGGTCGCATGGCCCGAGACACGGGGCGCCCCATCACCCACCAGCTGCGCCCGGACCGGCGAATGCAGCCCGTCCGCACCGATCAGCGCCACGCCCGCCACGGTGCCGCCATCCTCGAGCCGAGCGTGGACCAGGCCGCCATCCTGGTCATAGCCCGTCACCCGGCTGCTGGTCCGGAGGGTTACCTGGTCGTTGGACCGGCAGGCCTCCAGCAGCACACCGTGAAGGTCAGCGCGGTGAACCACCGCGTAGGGATTCCTGAACCGGTTCCGGAACTGGCCGTCAAGGGGGATATGGCAGATTTCGTTGCCGTCCTTCGCATTCATGAACCGCAACTGGTCAATATAGACCGCCACCCGCCGCGCCTCGTCGCCGATACCGAGATAGTCGAAGCAGTGGAAAGCGTTCGGGCCAATCTGGATCCCGGCGCCGATCTCGCCCAGCTTCGCCGACTGCTCAAGCACGGTGGAGGCAATCCCGTTTCTTGCCAGGGAGAGTGCCGCCGACAATCCGCCAATGCCCCCACCCGAGATGACTACACCTGTGTTTTCCATTTCCGGGCAACATCAACGGTTGATGGTGATCGGCATTATCAGTTTTCCCCGCGGGCATGACAACCTTGCCAGGGGCCCGATGACAGCGCGACGGTCAGCGCGATTTGGCAGCCATTTGGCAAGAGTGCTGATTTAACAAATGCCGCCGGGGGTTCTATATTCAGGGTAACCAACAATAACAGGAGGACCCCATGGGCACACACGCCGGCAGCCAGCTGGTCGTCGAGGCCAGTGTTGCGGATTTTTTCCAGGGACTGGTGAACGAGGCGGTGGAGAACCAGCATCTTGACGCCAGCGCGGAATCCGTCTGCTACCTGATCAATCTCCTGAGCACGTTCGCCAGCAGCGAGGCCCTGTTCGAGGCCTCGCCGGACGGCCCGATGATTCAGCCCCTGGCGCTGCTCTACGGCGAAGCCATGGAAGCGCCCAGCATCGAGATGCGCAACCACGCACTCAAGCGCCTGGGGGATGTCGCCCTGTTCATCTCGGGGATTTTCTCCGACAGCCTGAACCGGAAAGTGGTCGACGTGGACTACTACATCAACATGGGGGGCCTTGCGTACGGATGCCTTTCCAGCACCAGCCGGCAACTGGCCCGCTGGCATGCATTCAGCGAGGTCTTCGGCGAACTCGGCACCAAGTTCGCCCGGTTCGTCGATGTGCTGAACGAGGTCGGCGACCAGACCGGCCTGCGAAACGACAACAATGTCATGCGTCTCTACGAGATCTGGCAACGGACCGGCAGCAAGCGTGCCCGGGGACAATTGCAGAGACTCGGCATCATCCCCGTCACCGGTTCCACGGTCGGGCTGAAACACTGAGACCGTGCTCAAACTGCGCCCCCTCCAGGACCGGCTGGAACGGATCTATGATATCGACACCTGTCAGGACGTGGATGACTTCCTGATCACCGACCGTCACCTGGCCCGGGCTCTGGAAGGGCGGGAACATGCGCGGGATACGGACGAACTGCTGCTGGTCCGGGAACAGGATGATGGGCTCGACGTGTCGCTGTTTCTCGACGCGGACCTGGTGGGCCGACTGGTCGCGGACGATCCGGAACACAGCCTGCACGACGGGAACCTGGCCGATTTCTGCACCGTGCTGGAGGGAGTGAGCCATTTCGTCCACCTGGTCTGGCGTGCCCGGGAATCACGGTCCACCAGCCGCCTTGAACTGGAACTGCAGGCCGAAGTGGACAAGTTCGTATCCAGCATCAGCCTGCTTGGCCGGCAGGGGCTGGGGGCGGTGCCTCCCGCGCTGCGCCACAGGCTGTTTCAGCAGGTGAGGTTCGACGATGCCCTGGATGACAGCGAGCGGAACCGTTACGAGACGGCCAACCGTTATGCGGCCCGGTACTGCCATCACCTGGAGGTCCGCTTCCTGCGCCCCTTCAACGCCGGCCCAAGGACGATTTCGGATGAACTCAGGGACTTCTACCGGCTGAACCTGCGGGAAAAGATCGCACGGATCGAGCGCGCCCCGGCAACGTAGCGGTCCGTTCCCCGCGCCCGCTACGCGGCGCCCTCGCTGTACAGCGCATCGTTCTGCGCGTCCAGGATCCGCCGGTGCCAGCCAAGGGCGGCCTCGTCGAGTTCACCGGCGGGGGGGTCAACATGACCGAAGTGCCCGAAACGGTCCTCGCCCCTCACCAGCATGGCGAAATCCCTGGGCGCCACCGTCTGCCGGTTCTGCGGGGTGATGTAATTGATGTTGAATCCCAACCGCCAGCGCTCGGAATGATTGGGGCCGGATGCGTGCAGCAGGTGGCCATGGTGTAGGGACATCTCTCCCGCGCGGAGTTCCACGTGGACGATCTCGCAGGCATCCTCGTCGATGGCAACTCTCTGTCCGCGCGTGAGGATATTGTCCGCGGTCCAGGTATCCGAATGGACACGCAGACCGCCATGGTGGCTCCCCGGCAGGAACTGCATGCACCCGTTCTCCCTGTCCACATCTTCCAGCGCCAGCCACACGCTGACAAGGCCGTCCGTCTCGGCGAGTCCCCAGTAGGTCAGGTCCTGGTGCCAGCTGACGAAACCGCCGCTGTGCGGCGGCTTGAAGAAGAAGGTCCCGCCCCAGACCAGGATGTCCGGACCGATGACCGCTTCCACGGCGTCCAGGATTCCCGGATGACGCACGATCTCGTTGGCAAAGGGGAACAGCACGTGGGGAAAGTTCAGCTGTCCCTTGTTCCCCAGCTTCAGTGCCTGGCCGCGCTCCCATGCCCGCAGAAGGTCGGACCCGTACCGCTTCAGTTCGCCGGGGTCCAGTACCGGAATGGGGAAACAGAATCCGTCCTTCGCGTAACTGCTCCGGATCGTATCCGCGCATCCAACGCCCGCTGACATCACGATCTCCCACCGGAAATGGTAACGCGATTAGAGCGCAGCTCCGAACCGGATACCAAGCGCCATCCTGCCGATTCCGCGACAGTATTTTATGCCTCCGTCACCTGACTGGCCGCATCCGGACCACCGGACTGGAAGCCGCTGCCGGCGGTTTGGCTGAAACCGGCAGACACAGTATCATGCCCGCACTGCCCCTCACCGGCCGACGATGCCCGACGTCTCCATCCAGTTCACGCTCTTTTCCGCGTTCTATTCGCCGCTCATCGTCGCCATGGCAGGCGGCTTCCTGAAGGAGGAAGGGCTGGAACACAGTTGGTCCGTGGCCCCACCCGGCAAATCCGCCGTCGAAGCCATCATCGACGGCAGCGCCCATGTCATCCAGTCCGCGCCGAGCCAGGGGTTCAATTCCCTGCTGAAGGGCGAATCGCCGTCCGTGGTGCATTTCGCACAGGTCAATGAAATGGACGGATTCTTCATCACCGCCAGGGATCCTGAGCCGGATTTCACCTGGGACAGGCTGGAGGACGCCGAGGTGGTGATGTTCCGGGGCGGACAGCCCAAGGCGATGTTCCGGTACGGATGCCACAGGGCGGGGATCGATTTTGGCAGAATCGTCGCCATTACTCCCGGGGGCGCGGCGGAGATCGATGCGGCGTTTCGCGAAGGCCGGGGGCAGTATGTGCAGCAACAGGGGCCGTTTCCCCACCAGCTGGAAGCGGACGGGATCGGCCACATCGTGGCCCGGGTGGGACCCAGGATCGGCCCGTGCGCATTTTCCAGCCTGGCGGCTTCCAGGGAATGGCTGGGTACCAATGCGGCGGCGGCATTTACCCGGGCCTACGCCAGGGCCCGGCGGTTCCTGAACGCCGCCCCCGCCGAAGAAGTGGCGATGCTGGAAAAGGACTATTTCCCGGACACCGACCCGGCAGCCCTGACCAGGTGTATCGGGGACTACCAGGAGCTCGGCTGCTGGACCCCCCACGTCTCGATCACGCCCGCAGCCTACGAGGTTGTCCTGGACGTGTTCCAGCATGTCGGCCACATCCGGGAACGCTACCCCTACGAAGCCGTCTGTGTGCCGCCGCCGGGAGAGTCGGCTTGAGTTTCGATACCGCGGACCTCTGTGACCGGTACGGCGACCGGGTCCGGGTCGTCGATGCGGGCCTGCAGCATTTCGGCGGCGTCACCCGGTTTCACGGCGAGGTCGCAACGGTCCGGGTGCAGTCGGATTTCCTCCTGGTGAAAGAAGCGCTGACCCGCCCCGGCAAGGGGCGTGTGCTGGTGGTGGACGGCGGCGGAGAACGCGGATTTGCCCTGCTGGGCGACCGCTTGGCGGGCCTCGGCGTGTCGAACGGCTGGACCGGCGTCGTGGTGAACGGCTGCATACGGGATTCGGCAGAGATCGCCACGATGAACCTGGGGGTGCTCGCTCTGGGCACCTGCCCGCGCCGACCCGCCATGGAGGGAGGCGGCACGGAGGAAACCGTCATCACCATCGGAGGGATTACCGTCGGGCCCGGGAACTGGGTCTACATCGACGACGACGGCATGATCGTCAGCCCCTCCCCCCTGGCGGTCTGAGCTTCCAGATTCCAGACGGTGCCACCGGTACGATCACATCCCGCCATGTTCGTTCGCACTAAACCCTCCACAAAGGGTCACCTCCACGTTCACTCCATGGATTCCGTCCTCATCGACATCAGAGTTGACCAGTGTGCCGTCAGGAGTCCGAGACGTTGCCCAGCCTCTATAATACATTCCATTTCTCTTCGTCGACGGCCACTTACTTTTCATACGTCATTCGTATAAAAAACCAATTGTCCCGGTCATAGAGTACTCAATCCTTACCGATCATCATTTGGCGCAATCACAGTTTCGCGATGATTCGGGATGGCACGATCAAGCGCGGTATCCCGCAAATCGGGGTTAATCCACGCACCCCGGATTTTGTCAAATTGGCACAGGTGTTCGCTTGCCCAGGCATCCAGATCGACAGTGAAACCGGATTTCAGAAGGCACTCGGCGATGCCTTGCGTCAGCCGGCCCTGGCTTAGTTGTCGTTATGGAGGACGATGACTGGTTGAAGTAATCGGCTCTTCCCCAATTCGAGTGGGTAGGATTTTCTGATATACAGACAGTTTTTCCTGGAATCGGTAATTCATGACCGCTCCCGGTACCGTGGCGCGGACCATGTGGGCGCTACTGGCGAAGGGGAGGATTACCGGTACAGTCCAGCTAACCAGGCAGCGGCGGCATGAGCTTGCCACCAGAACTGTACAAGCATGTCTCGATCCGACATGCCGGAGTGTCTCCTGAAATGGAGCGCCGGGGCGGATCGGGGGTACTATGCCTGATCTGGCACTACCGCCCTCGCTTCCCGATTGGTTGCTGTCTGACGCTTCCCTGCGTCAGAGGAAAGTTAAGAAGACGGCCATGAATGCTACTTGTATTTTTTGATCTCCCCACTCTGTATGCGGGCATAATACGAATCCAATTCTCTTTTCACTATGGGAGCAAGAAAATACAGGCCCAGGATATTGGGTACGCAAATGAGGAATACCAAGGCATCAGAAATATCGAGAATAGGACCAAGCTGGACCACGCATCCGAGTGCGACAAACGCGCAGAATATTAGCTTGTAGATTGTTTGCCCCCGCTCGTCTTCTCCAAACAGATAGGTCCAGCCTTTGAGCCCATAATATGACCATGAAATCATGGTAGAAAAAGCGAACAGCAGGGCTGCGAAGGCAAGGGGGATGGGGAACCATGAGAATTCACGCTCGAAGGCGGCAGAGGTCATCGCAACGCCCTGTGCGGTGCCAGCGAATGACGGGTCGGCAACCTGGGCAGTACCAATCACCAGTGCAGTGATCGTGCAAATGACGATTGTATCGATAAACGGTTCTAACAATGAGACGATTCCTTCCGTCACCGGCTCATCCGTCTTGACGGCAGAGTGGGCTATCGCGGCGGAACCAATCCCGGCCTCATTGGAAAAAACCGCACGTTGAAAACCAATGATCATCGCTCCAAGGGCTCCGCCTGCCACACCTTCGCCTGTAAATGCGCCCACAAAAATGTTACTGATCGCCTGAGGAAGGGTGTGGGCATTCATGATAATGACGATAATCGCAAACAAGCAGTAAAAAACCGCCATGAACGGAACGATTTTTTCTGTCACACGTGCGATAGATTTGATGCCGCCGATAATTACGGAAAATACGACACCTGCCAAGATCAGTCCAACAAGCCAGCCAAAACCGTCCAGTCCACCTCCTGCCACGTTGTTCAACTGCACATAGGCTTGATTCGATTGAAACATATTGCCGATACCCAACGCACCGATGAATATACCAATGGCATAAAAGGTCCCGATGAACTTGCCGAATCCTTCCATGCCCCTGTCGGAAAACCCGCGTCTGAGATAATACATCGGTCCGCCAGATACATGTCCATCAGCAAACTCGCTTCTGTACTTGACGCCCAAGGTGCACTCTACGAACTTGGTAGACATGCCCAGAAAACCCGCCAGGATCAACCAGAATGTTGCCCCGGGTCCACCTACGGTCACCGCTACTGCGACCCCTCCAATATTACCGATACCGACGGTGCCCGATACTGCGGTCGCCAGTGCTTGAAAATGTGAGACCTCGCCGTGACTATCCGGTTTTGCATAATCGCCCCGAATTAATTCAATGGCGTGCTTGAATCCCCTGATATTTATAAACCGCATATAAAAGGTAAAAAATACCGCACCAACCACGAGCCATAAAACAACTAACGGTAGCTGAGCGCCAAAAATTGGAATTTTGAAGAAAACGACCTGTCCGACAAAAACCGCTACCGGAGCTAGCGCGGTATTGATAGCGTCATCAATACCCACAGCATAAGCATTGTTCAATGTGATGAAAAAAATGCTTAAAATTGGGAAGATTCTCTTCATGGAATACTCCTGATAGAGTCTGAAAATTAGAAAGTGACGCCGATTCGATGGCAGCTTATGGGACAACCGTAACAGGTACGGTAGAAGACTGGACCAAGGCACCGGTAACGCCGCCAAAGATCATTGACTTGATGCCGGATTCACCTTGTCTGCCAACAAAAATCTGCGAGATTCCATATTCGCTGGTCAGATCGTTCAACGTGTTGGCGATTTTTCCATGTCGCACAACCGTTTGAACTGACAATTCAGTGTCGGAAAGCGACGCAGTAACGGGGTCGAGAATCGATTCATTGGCGCGCTGAATTTCCGACTCTCTGCGCTGGTGGCGTTCAGCAAGCTCTTCAGCGGTATGGAAACTATACGGTGACCAATCAATGATATAGGTTACAACCAGTTGTGCATTGACCAACCTCGCATGCGCAACTGCTGCATCTAACGCTCTCTTACTGCATTCGCTACCATCGAATGCGATTAGGATTTTCGCCGACATTTGGTGCTTCCTGAAATTATAGGTTCACTTCCATTATACATAAACTCTCCCGCCTCACTACTTCCACCTCGGCGGGTTGGACCTCCATCTCGAAGCCGTCAAACGATGAATCTACCCACTCGATTTGTGGGGAAGAGCCAAGTAATCTATCCACTACCAGACCTGGCTCCGGTCAGGCGAGTGCAGTGGGTGCGTGAATCTGAGGCAGCGGATATGAGCACGATCAAAGATAACTATGTTGGCGAAGTGTGGCCGGTGGCCGAACCGGGTGATAGCCAGTTTTTGTACGGCAGTGCCACAGTCACGCCGACCGGCGAGTTTGAAGCGCGCAGCCTGCAATCGTTCACACTGGTGTATACAGTAGGTCGATTCGGATTAGACGATTCTGGCGAAATAAAGATTGTTCACCGATTCTCCACTGATTGGGGCTGGCTGCAAATGGATGACCCCAGGGCCGTTAACTATGTGACCGCAAAAGCCAGCAACGGCTCGCCGTTGCGAATGATCTATAACCCTAATGGCCATCAGCGCCCCTGGTATCACGTATTGACAATTCAGGTGAAGGGAAACGGACTGCGTGAAGGTGACACGATCACCGTGATTTTCGGTGATCGATCAGGGGGGTCGCCAGGACTTAAACTGCAATCCTTTTGCGAAACCGACTTCAAATTTAAAGTGCTTGCGGATGTTTGCGCCACTGGTCATTTTCTTCCCATTCCTGACACCCCTTCAATCTCAATCGTTCCTGGGCCCGTTGCACGTTGGAAAGTCGTATTGCCCAGTTTAAGGCGACCGGGAGAGGTTTTTCGCCTGGGTATCAAGGCAGAAGATCTATGGGGAAACCCAACCGGGAAGGCCGAGGAAACGCTTCGATTTACAACAACGCTTCCCGTCGACGGACTACCTGACAAATTACTGTATGGGCCAAATCAACGTTCGGCCGTTATTGATGGATTAACAATAAAACAGGAAGGAATATTGAGGGTCTCAATAGTGAACGATGGAGGCAAGGTGGCTGAATCGAACCCACTCGTGATTCGTGCCGGCAGCACATCCGGTTATTGGGGAGACATGCATGGCCAGAGCGGCGAAACTGTTGGCATCAATACGGCAAGGGAGTACTTCGAGTTCGCTCGAAATCTGTCGTTTCTTGACGCAACTGGACATCAGGCCAATGATTTTCAGGTCAACAATGCCTTCTGGAAACTGATCAACGATCTTTCCTGGGAATTTCAAGAAGATCACAGATTTGTTACCTTTCCAGGCTATGAGTGGTCGGGAAACACCGCGGTTGGGGGTGACCGAAATGTCTACTTTCGAAATGAGGGCCGCCAGATCCACCGCTCATCGCATGCCTTGCTTCCCGATCGTGATGACATTCACACCGATGCAAAAACAGCGGGTGAGTTGTTTGAATCCCTGCAAGACGAGGATTGTGTGGTGTATGCGCACGTTGGTGGCCGTTTTGCCGATATCGCCCAGGCTCACGATCCCCGCCTCGAAACAGCCATGGAGATTCATTCCGCCTGGGGCACATTCGAGTGGTTACTGACCGATGGATTTGAACTCGGCCATCGATCCGGCGTAGTTTGCAATAGCGATGGGCACAAAGGGAGGCCGGGGGCCAGTTATCCCGGCGCAGCCAGTTTCGGCGCTTACGGTGGACTCACCTGCTTCCTGTCAGAAGAACTAACGAGGGATGGCCTGTTCAAATGTCTACGACGCAGACACCACTATGGCACAACGGGAAATCGACTTCACCTGGATGTACGTGCGCATTTCGCCACAAAGGGGCGCCACTACGAAAAGGATCCGAGATATTTCAATGTTGATGCTGACAACGTAAAAGAGGTAATGATGGGTGATATTGCGCAGACTGACGATCATGTTGTCGCGCTATGTATTGAGTGCATCACCCAAACACCCGTTGAACGCATTGACGTTCTGAATGGGAAAGAAGTTGTAACAACCCTGCGAGGTTATCAAGAATCCGAGCTTGGAAATCGAATTCGGATAATTTGGCAAGGCGCCGAGTACCGCGGCCGAGGACGCCAGACAGTATGGCAAGGCCGGGCTCATTTCCCGGGAAGTAGAATAATCAGATTTTCCCGAATCAATGCCTGGAATCATGAGCGCGTCATTCAGCAGCAAGGTGACTGCACGATTGATTGGGAGGCGCTGACAACCGGGAATTTTGGCGGGATCGACACCTGGATTGATGAAAGCCCGTCAGGCAAAGTGGAGATTGAAACAAACCATGTCTCTGGCAGTTTTTCTCTGAGTGACATCGGATTCGAAGACACCTTGCTCGATGCCGGCGCATTGGAACGAAAAATACGGGTATACCGGCTGCCACCAGACATCACCTGTCGAGA
>JAJDTE010000134.1:0-17382 GCA_022827325.1 Gammaproteobacteria bacterium
GTAGGACAGCGCGCCGAAGCTCATCCCCGTGATGTAGACGGGGATGTCGAGCACCAGGGGGCGCTTCGCCTTCGGGCCGATGACGGTCTGGGTCAGGCATTTCTCCCGGTAGCCCTCGATCACGAACCGGGTCAGGGTACCGGGCAGGAAGGTCAGGTCATCCCAGGTGGGAATTTTCTTGAACAGCGAAAATCCGCGCATCCGGTAGCGGCCCAGTTCGGACTTGATATGGATGTCGTCGATGACATTGGGCGGAAAGATGAAGCTCTTGCCCAGGCTGTTGACGTCTCGATTGACTTTGGACATGTCTTGTTCCTCTCAATTTGTGGGCTAGAGAACCAGTTTCTTCTCGGAGGGTTCGAGGTTGTCGTAGTTCCAGAGCTGCTTGCCGGCCACGAATTTCTTCATGTTCCCGATCCCGCACTCCGGCTCCAGGCCATACATGCCGAGCTTGGTGGCAAGCCACTTGACATCCAGTTCGGTCAGTTCCCCGGGCACGCAGTCAACGCCAAGGTCCTCCACGTCGCCACCCACGTAGATGGTGCCGTCATACATGGAGTCCCCGAGGTTCTTGCCGGCGTCGCCGCAGATCACCATGCGGCCGCGCTGCATCATGAAGCCGGAGAAGGCGCCGGTGCGGCCGCCGACGATGATGGTGCCGCCCTTCTGGTCGATCCCGGTACGGGAGCCGACATCGCCCTTGCAGACGAGGTCCCCGCCGCGAATCGCGGCCCCGAAGGTGGAGCCCCCGTTGCCCTCGATAACCACGGTGCCCGCCATCATGTTCTCGGCGCAGGACCAGCCCACCCGGCCGGTGATGTGCACGTTGGGTCCGTCGATCAGTCCGCAGCCGAAATACCCGAGGCTGCCCTCGTAGGTGATGTTCGCCCGGTTGAGTATGCCCACGCCCACGCCATGGCGGGCCCTGGGATTCTTCACCGTGATGGAGCCGACACCACTTTCGAGAAGTTCGCGGATCCTGAGATTGATGTCCGTGGACTCCATGTCCGCGGCGTCGAATTCCGCCTGCTCGCCGAAGTCGACCTCGTGGGCCCAGGGATAGGTGAAATTCTCCTGCGCGCTGGCATCGAAAAACCGTTGCTGCGTGCGGCCCGAGAGCTGCTCGGTGTGCAGCCCCATGTCGTGGGACTTGTGTTCTACGCTTGCCATACTCTCACCTCGCCTTCATAGGGATCCCAGGTTTCGATCTCGTTTGGAAAAATACTCCGGATGGCAACTTCCTCGGATGCCAGGCCCACGAAATCGTCGCTTTCATACAGGACCATTGGCTTTGCCGCCATGACATCCTTGGCCATGCCAAGGGCGTCGCTGGTGGCCACGAGATAGGTGAAGACGCCGTCCAGTTCGTCCACCGACCGGTGCATCGCGCTTTCCAGGTCGTCACCGGAATCGATGCGGTCCGCCACATAGACCGCGATCAGCTCGGAGTCGCAGTTGGACATGAAGCGATGCCCCTTGCGTTCCATGGCGCGACGGTACGTCCAGTAGTTGGTGAGCTGGCCGTTGTGCACCACCGACACGTCGTTGAACGGATAGGCCCAGTAGGGATGGGCGGAGCGGATATCGACGTCGGACTCCGTGGCCATCCGGGTATGGCCGATGGCATGGGTGCCCTGGAACCCGGACAGAGAATACTGGCCGGACACCACGGCCGCATCGCCCAGGTCCTTGACGAGTTCAAGACCCTTGCCGATGGAAAGAATCTCGGCGCCGTCGATGTCCTCGACGAAATCCGCCAGCTTGCGCATGTCGCCGTCGAATTGGAACGTGTAGCGATGAGCGTATTCGGTGGACGTTTCCTCGGAGACGATTTTCGCGCCGAGCTTGTCCAGGCGGTCATTGACCTTGTTCTTGCGGTCGATGACATCCTGGTGAATGTCGAACCCGTGCTTCATGTCCTCCTGCTCGGCGACCTTGAAGCGCATCACGTATTGGTCCTCGGCAGGGACGCCGTAGAGCGCGAAGCCGGTGGAATCGGGACCGCGATGCTTCAACGACTGCAGCATCGCGGTCATTTCCGACCCGACATCGGCGTTCTTGCCCCGGTGTATGAGTCCAGCTATTCCGCACATGTGTGGTTTCCTCGAAGATTGTCAGGTTGAAAGGGTCCGGGCCGCCCCGCTGGATGCGCCGCATCCGAGGGGCAGACCGGGTGCCCGCCCCTCAGGGCAGGCAGTCCATGTAGGTGTCGATGTCCCAGTTGGTCACGGTGTGATTGAACCTCTCCCACTCGTCGTTCTTGTAGTGGTGGTACACCTTGTACATCTCGTCCGGCATCGATGAGCGGATGACATCGTCCTTCGCCAGGCGGTCCAGCGCCTCGCCAAGATTCATCGGCAGCCGCTTGACCTGCTTGCCGGCCTCCATGGCTTCGTAGATGTTGCGTTCCTCGGGCTCACCCGGGTCGATGTTCCGGCTGATGCCGTCGTCGAAGGCCCTCAGCAGCGCCGCTCCCATGAGATACGGGTTCACCATGGAGTCCACGGAGCGGTATTCGAAGCGCCCGGGCGCGGACACGCGCAGCGCGCATGTCCGGTTCTGGTAGCCCCAGTCCGCGAACACGGGCGCCCAGAAACCGGTATCCCAGAGGCGGCGGTAGGAATTCACCGTGGAAGAGCCGATGGAGGTCAGGGCGCCGAGATGCTCGATCACGCCGCCGATGGACTGCAGGCCCACCGGACCCGGCTTAACGGGATCGATCTTCGGATCCGGCATGAAGTGGTTCTTGCCGTCCACCCGATAGGTGAATGCGCCCTCCATTCCCGGGAGATTCTTGTGGTGCAGCCGGTTCACCACGTCCCTGCCGCCGGACCACAGGGACAGGTTGTGGTGGCAGCCGGAAGCGGATACGCCCATGAACGGCTTGGACATGAAGCAGGCATGTAGCCCCAGTTCCCGGGCCACCTGGGCGCAGACCTGGCGGTAGGTGGTCAGCCGGTCCGAGTTGCGCAGGACATCGTCGAACATGATGTTGAGCTCAAGCTGCCCCGGGGCGTCCTCGTGGTCGCCCTGGATCATGTCGAGACCCATGGCCTGGCTGTACTCGATGGCCTTGATGAACGCGGGCCGCAGTTCCTCGAACTGGTCGATGTGGTAGCAGTTGGGCTTGGTGACCCCGCCGCTGATGTTGCCGTCCGCGTCCTTTTTCAGCCACATCATCTCCGGCTCGGTTCCGGCCCTTAAGTGCATCTTGTGCTTGGCCTGGAATTCGTCGTGGATGATCCGGAGGTTGCCGCGGCAGTCCGAGGTCAGGTGCCCGCCCGGATTGACCCGTTCCTCCCGGTTGCGGAAGCAGGTGCAGAACACCCGTGCCACCCGCTTGTCCCACGGGAGCTGGACGAAGGTCTCCGGATCCGGAATGCCCACGAGCTCGGACGCCTCCGGCCCGTAGCCGATGTAGTTGCTGTGGCGGTCGATGAACAGGTTCGCCGTCGAGCCGTAGACGAGCTGGAAGCCGCGCTCGGCGGTGCGCTCCCAATGGTCCGCCGGTATGCCCTTGCCGACGATGCGGCCGGTGACAGAGACGAACTGGTAATAGATATAGGTGATGCCGAGCTTGTTGATCTTCTGCCGGACCTGTTTCACCAGGTCCGCGCGCCCGGGAGCGTTGACGTGACGCTCAAGGTCGGTGGAAGTCTGTACGCGGGTGGTTCTGCGCTTGGTGGTGGTTTTCTTCTTCGTGGACTTCTTTTTGGTGGTGGCCATAAAACTTCTCCATATTTAAGGTGTAGGTCTAGTGTTTAACGAAACGCGATGATTTCACAATTCCGGTGTCGTATGTAAGACAGTCAACTCCTCGCGACAGGCGGAAACCAGATGGTATTATTATGGTCCAAAATATCGGGAACCAATTCCCGAATAAGGATGACATGCTGGTTCGCCTATCACTACGTGGATATATTTAGCCCAAATTTCGGGGGTTTGCAATACCTCATTAGATGATATATGATCTTTTTTGTATACCATTATTGTACCGACGCCGATTGGGCCCATGGAACAACCCCTTCAGGTCAGCACCGGTTCCGCTGGCGTTTTCAACCGCATCCGGGAATCCATCATTTCCGGTCAGTACGGCTACAACGAGCGCCTGCCTTCGGAACGGGATCTGGCCGTCCGCTTCAAGGCGGCCAGGGGCACCATCCGTACCGCACTGGAACAGCTGGAACAGGCAAGCCTGGTCCGGCGCAAGTTCGGCTGCGGCACGTTCGTTACCTATCGCGGCGATACCGAACGGGAGGACATCGCGGAGGAGACCAGTCCGCTGGAACTGATCGAAACCCGCATGGCCATCGAGCCCCATATCGTGCGGCTGGTCATTCTGAATGCGAGCAATCGGGACCTGAACCGGCTGGAGGAAGTGCTGAAGCTGGCCGAGGGGACGGAAAACGATCCCAACGCGTTTTCCATGGCCGACGAGGCCTTTCACATGACCCTGGCGAGTTGCAGCCAAAATCCGCTGCTGCAATGGATCTACCGGCTGATCAACGACATCCGGTCACACAATCAATGGAGCGCACGCAAGGACAACGTGCTGACACCGGACCGCATCCGCTTCTACAACGAAGACCACTGGCGTCTCATGGTCGCCATCCGGCGTCGCGACCAGAACCACGCGGCGGATATCATCATTTCCCACCTCAAACAGGCTCACCGGGATCTTCTCGGACAGGAATGACGGAGCTTCTTCCCCGTCATCCACGCTCCCTGGACCCTGAAACCTGTCGGCGGACAACCAGCGCATGAATTCGCACACCCGGATATGCGGTGCACCGCGAAGGATGGATTTCCCGCCGCGTCAGGGCTGGCCCTGGAGGGTCTGGTTCGCGTAACCGCAAGAAATACCTCCGACTCCCGGATAAGGACCGGCTCCAACGGCGATTTGCCCATGAAAACCAACACCCGAAAGGTCAACTCGTCCTACCTATCGCCCTCCTCCCCTTCCTCCTTCGCCCCCCCTCACCATCTCCTGCCCCTCCCGGTTCACCATCACCGTCCCCTCGATCCAACGGTCACCGTCCTCCACCTCCGGGTACGCATCCCGCCGGAAGTTCCTCCTGTAACTGTCCGGGCTCCCAAGCAGCAGCCCGAACCGGGACGCACGAACCGCCGCCTCGAACTTCGTCCGACACCCCAGCTTCTCCCTCACAACATTCAGGTACTGGTTCACCGTGTTCTTCGTCAGACCCGGAATATGGCCAATCACCTTCGCCGGATAGCCCTCCCGGGTCCAGTACAGGACCTCCCTCTCGTGCTTCCTCAGCAGTTCGGGTTTCCGCAGGTCCCATGCATCCTCCACCCGCCGCGCCTTCGCAACCGCACGGTCCAGCATGTATTCGTGCACGTCGAAGACGACGGCGTGCGGGGATATGAACGAGAAATAGCACTGGTCGAACACCACGATGACGCCCTCCTCTAGGGCATGCAATTGACCAATCGCGGCGGTTCGCTCGCCAGGCCTACGAAAGCGTCAAGGCACTGCTGGGCGACTGGCCGCAGGCGTCCACGTTGGGTGAACCTGGCGAAACAGCCCCGGTCCAGTTCGACGAAGCCGTCGGAGACCGTGACCAGCGCTCCCGAATCAATGTGGTGGTCGATGAAGTGGCGCCAGCCGAGCGCGAGACCCTGACCGGCGATGACCGCCTCGAGCAGGTAGACGTAGTCCTCGATACCGGTATACCGGGGCAGCGGCGCCGGATACCCGGCGGACTCGAACCAGTCATGCCAGGTCGCCCAGCTTGGCGCGGCCCGCGCGAGTCGGAGAAACGGTATCGAACTCCACTCCGCAACGGGACGGTCCAGGATCTGCGTGTGGGTTGCTGCGAAGCCGGGCGAGCAAACCGGTGTGATGGCTTCATTGAAAACCGCCACCATATCCTCGGATGCGTCTGAGTTCTTTTCGAAGATGAGCATCAAGTCGACTTCGCTGTCGTCCATGCGGTCGAGCATGTCGTAGTCGAGCGTGAGGATGCGCAGGCAGATGTCCTCGCCGAGCGCCCGGCGCAGGGCTTCGAAGCGAGGCATCACAAACAGGTGCGAGGTGCCATGACCGCAGGCGACGACCACACGCTGGCCCTCCGGGATGCTCGAAGCCGTGAGCACCCCCGCGGCGATGCGCTCCAGACCGATGGCGACGGAGCGATGGAATATCTCCCCCGCCTCCGTGAGCTTGATGATACGGTGGCCGCGTTCGAACAGCTGGACCGAGAGCCGGCGCTCCAAGTCGGCAATGGTGCGGCTGACGGCCGGCTGCGTGGTGTGGCACTCCTCGGCGGCGGCGCTGAAGCTCAGGTGCCGGACGGCGCTCTCGAAGATACGCAGGGCGCGCATCGAGGGCAGCGGAACATGGCAGGGAACAGACACGGCAAACTACGGAGTATCAAAGCGCCTGGGCGACGCCTTTGATTTGAACCTGATAAACCTTCGATCAGGCGTTCCTGTCTGGTCGCAATCGCGAATCGAAACCCGGTGTCCGGGAAACCTTCCCTTCACCCGGATCAGCCTCTTGCGGTGATTGTTGGGCAAATGCGACATGTTTGTGAGTGGATCAGAGGTTCATGTTGTGCTGGGGTCATCGCTATGGCCGCTGTGCGCCGAAGGATCCGTCCAGTCTCGTGGTAATACGACTCGCGGTAATACCACTGCCGATGATCTTGTCGATGGTCAGGTTCCTGAACCAGCCCGCGGCGCCGGTCGGAGCCTGCCCGGTCGGAGCCTGCCCGGTCGGCCCGAGGAAATACCCTCCCCAATCGCAGCTGGCGATGCCGCAATCCCTGTTGGCGAAGCTGCGACCCGAACTGTCGTAATCGGCGGAGAACGACAATGGATCACTGAGGATGGATAATGGATTTTCTCCTTCAAGGAAAAGCCTCTCGGTGTCATTCATTCCGGTCATGCGTCCTTCTACCCGCCCATCAGGACCGAAAGTCGCTGTCAGGCTGATCTGCGCTTCGAAAAACCCATGGGTCGTTGTCAGATCCGATATCTGGTATGCGCCCATGGCGTCGCCGGTGTAGATCGCTTCCCCGACCAGACTCTTGACATCACCGGCATAGGGCATGCTCCCGTAGTAGAAAGGCTCGAAGCCATTGTCCAGATCCATGTTGGTGAAGCTGTCACCCGAGCTATCGTAGGAAGTGGACGGGTTTCTGCTCCAGTACCCGTAGGCGATGTAGTCCTCGTCTTTGGGCTCAACAATGTCAATGTCCGTGATCACGCGGAAACGCTCGGTTGCGGTGGCTGCGTTTGCGTTCAGTTTCGTTGCCGTGCCAGTCCAATCACCACTGCCGGCACCGCCTCGGAAATGCTTGAACCCATCGTCTGTCCAGGGAGTGCCGCCCTTATTGACCGAAAATGTGGCTAGACCGTCTTTGTGGGAGATACCGACCGTCACTCCCCCGGCCGAGAGGCCGGGCCGTTTCGTCGAACTTGCCGGACCGGAACCCGGTCCGCCGGACCCGGCCGGTGCTCCCCCTCCCTGGCCGGGAGGCTGAATCATTTCGTCAGGCTCCTGTTCATTCATCGAGCCACCCCCGGGCATTTGCTGGGAACCGTCGCCCGGCATCTGTTCCATCTGTTCCATCTGTCCGCCACCTCCGGGATTGTTGTCGCCTCCACCGCCGCATGCTGCCAACAGCAGTCCGAGAGCAGAGACGATGACAGTTGCCGCTGGATTTATTGTTTTCATTTAGATTCCGATGATGGTTGCGAAAATGGTTTGTGTCCGGGGCGGCCTTCGGGATCTCCCGGGGCCCCGCCCGATTACGACTGGCGCTTCGTGCAGCACGCGCGTGGGGATCAGCGGGTCCCGGCATCTCCATCAGGAGATTGGGGTCTGTGGTCGTGATGAACATCAAACTGGAGATATTCTGAATCGCCGTGAGGCCGGCGCCCGTCGTCCGGCGCGAAAGCAATGTCTGCAGCCGAGCGGCGTCTCAGACAATGACCTCCGACGTGAAATTAGCAAAACCAGCATGTTCCGCTCGGGTTTCGCTGGTTCCTGAAAGGTGAATCCCATCTGCGAATTCCTCTCTGGGGTTCAGCGGATCACATTGTGCTGTGGTCCGAACGGGAAATGCGTGATGTTTTCGGACCCGCCCTCGGTGACGATCAGGATATCGTGTTCCCGATAACCGCCCGCACCCTCCATGCCCTCGGGCAGGGTGATCATCGGTTCGATCGATACCACCATTCCCGGCTCGAGTACGGTTTCGATGTCCTCGCGCAACTCAAGCCCCGCCTCCCTGCCGTAGTAGTGCGAAAGGGAACCGAAGGAATGCCCGTAACCGAAGGTGCGATACTGCAACAGGCCGTAATGCAGGAACACTTCATTCAGCTCGGCGGCAATCTCGCAGCATCGTATCCCCGGACGTACCAGTTCCAGTCCCTTGCGATGTACTTCACAGTTGATTTCCCAGAGTTCCAGTTGGCGATCCGTCGCATGGTCAAAAAACAGGGTGCGCTCAAGTGCCTGGTAGTAGCCCGAAATCATCGAGAAGCAGTTTAGACTCAGGATGTCCCCTTTCTCGATGCGCCTGGTCGTAACCGGGTTATGCGCCCCGTCAGTGTTGATCCCGGACTGGAACCAGGTCCAGGTATCCATCAACTCGGTGTGCGGGTAGGTTATCGCGATCGCACGCACCATGGCACGGGTTGAATGCAGGGCCACTTCGTATTCAGGCACGCCCTCGGCAATAGCCTCCACACAGGCTGCACCACCGATGTCCGAGATTCGTGCTCCCTGACGGATCAGCGCATGCTCTTCCGGAGACTTGATCATGCGCAGCTCCATCGTCGGTACGCCGATATCGACGAATTCGGCATCCGGCAGAAATTCGGACAGCTTTTCACGACGTTCCAGCGTCAGGTGATCAAATTCAATGCCGACCCGGATCTTGCCCCGGACGAGTTTTTTCAGCGCCCGGAAAAAGTTGTCCCGTTGCCAGTCCGTGTAGACGATGTTGTCCGCAAGACTCTGGCGCCAGGGTTGGCCGCCGTCGATATTTGCGCTGACCGTGGTATGTCCATCATGCGTCACCACCAGACCGTATGGGCGGCCAAAAGAGCAATAGACGAAGTCGGCGTAATAGTTGATGTTGTGTATCGAAGTGAACAGCACCGCATCCAGGTTTGCCTCTGCCATGTGGGCACGAAGTTTTGCCACCCTATTGTCCATTTCCATGGCGGAAAACGTCGGTTTGTCCTTGACGCCATTCTCGAAGTTGATGATTTGGGGTCTCGTTGTGTTGATCATGATTGTTTGCAGTCAGCTATTGGATAAGTGAAATTTCCATGGGCATAGCCGTATCATTCGCCTCACTTGTCAGCAGAGTCCGGCTTTGCCAGGCAGTAAACCGTGTCAGCATCCCAGTGCAGGTAAAGCTCCTTGCTGTGAGTCAGTTCCAGCGACTCGGTCTCGCGCTGTTGTTTCTGTACCCTGATTTCGTCTCCGCTTTCTGTTTCGAAGTACAGGGTCGCTACGGAACCGACGAATTCCTCGCCGATGAATGCAGCACGAAAACAGTTGTCGGCCCAGTTCGGTTCGGCCGAAACTTCGACCAGGTCGGCGCCGATGACTAAATCCACCCGGGTTCCGGGACGAATTGAATTGTTGTTCCTGAACAATGTCCTGATGCAGCCAAGGGCGGTATCGCACTCAAGCATCCCTGCTTCGTGTGACGACACGGTCGCTTCGATGATGTTGTTGGTTCCGACGAATTCGGCGACGAAGCGGTTGGCCGGGGCGCGATAGATTTCCCGCGGCGTACCGACCTGTTCGACGGAGCCCTCATTCATGATGACGATGCGGTCGGCCATTGCGAACGCTTCCGACTGGCTGTGGGTCACGTAGACAAACGTGATGCCGAGTTCCTTCTGCAGCCTGATCAACACCGTTTGCATCCGCACCACCAGGTTGGCGTCAAGCGCGCTCAGGGGTTCGTCAAGCAACAGTACAGGCGGTTCGGTGACCAGCGCCCGGGCCAGCGCCACACGCTGACGCTGGCCGCCCGACAATTGCCCTATGTCACGCTCGGCGAACTGCCCGATCTCCAGGCGCTTCAACCATCTGTTCGCACGCTCGACCCGCTCCGCCTTGGGAAAGCCGCGCATTTTCAGGCCGAATTCGACATTCTGCCGGACGTTCAGGAAAGGGAACAGCGCCAGGGACTGCCAGACCATCGGGGTCTCCCTTTCGTGGGGTCTGAACTCGTTGATGCGAACACCGTTCAGGCGAATTTCGCCTTCACTCGGCGCTTCGAGCCCGGCCAACATGCGTAGCGTCGTGGTCTTGCCGCAGCCGCTCGGACCCATGATTGCCAGGAATTCGCCAGACCTGATTTCCAGGTTTATGGGATTGACCGCCACCTGGTTGCCGAATCGCTTGGCAACGTTTTCCAGAACGAATTGCGAGTCGCCCATTTCCTCTGCGCTCACAATCGGGTGGGGGTGGTTTTCGCGGAAAACAGCAGTTGTGCAACGACAACAAGTGTCATCGTGACCGCAAATACGAAAGTGCCGATCGCATTGATTCTCGGATCAACATTCCCTTGCAGAATTTCAAGAATCATTACCGGTACGGTCTTGTTGAGACCGGACACAAACCAGGCGATCATGAACTCGTCGAAGGAAACCGCCATCGTCAGGCACAGCGCTGAAATGATCGACGGCAGCGTGAACGGAATGACGACATTCCTCATCGCCGCCCATTCGCTGGCTCCGAGGTTCCACGCGGCCGACTCAAGATCCCTGTCCATCTGCTGCAGGCGCAGGCGGATCACCGCCATCGCGAAGGGGGCGCACAGCACGGTATGCGCAAAAATGATCGACCCGACCCGGCCCGAAATTCCGATCTTCGAAAACCAGGCCAACATCGCCAGCGCCAGGATGATCAGCGGTATCGTCGGTGGCAACAATGCCAGCGCGAGGTAGGCGCCCTTGAACCGAAACTGGTACCGAAAGTCCGTGTAGGCCGTGCAGAATCCAATGAATGTCGCGAGGACGGATGAGGTCATGGCAACCAGCAGGCTGGTTCTGATCGCCTCCCAGGTATCCGGGTCGTTGTACGCCAGGTCGTACCAGTGCAAGGTGAATCCACCCAACGGCAGTGATGGAAAACGGTCCGAATTGAACGAGAAGACCATACTGGTCGCGATCGGCGCGAACACGAACAGAAAAATCAATGCCAGGTAGACCCGCAGCGACCAGGTGATGAGACTGTTCCTTCTCATGGCTGTCTCTTCCTGTAGGCGTACCTGATCGCACTGTATGCAATCACCATCAGTGTCGCCATCATCGTCACCGCAACCACGGCCGCGCGCGGCCATTGTTGGCCTGACTTAGTTGTGTCGGTGATCAGGATCGTAAGCGTGGGCGGCTTCGAACCTCCGAGATAGTACGGACTGACAAAATCGCCGAAGCTCAGGATAAAGCAGAACAGCGCACCGACAATCAGGCCGACTTTCGCTGCCGGAACAATCACAGATATGATCGTGCGCAGGTGCTTGGCTCCGAGGTTTTGCGCGGCCTCGATCAGACTGCGGTCGATATTCGCCATGGAAAGCGTCTGCAGGATGACCACCAGCGGCAAGGTCAGCGCCATGTATCCCACGATGGTGGCAAACACCGTGTTCAGCATCGTGAAGGGACCCAGTCCGAGGTACCCGAGAAGGCTGTTGGCGATCCCGGATTCCGCCAGGAGCACGTACCAGGAAAATATGCGCACCAGATAACTGGTGAAATACGGAATGATCAGAAGAAATATGGCCCAGCGACGGATGTTGTCCGACACCATGAAAGCGAGGGCATAAGAGGCGGGAAACGCCAGGACAGTGGCACAAAACGTGGCCAGCGCCGCCAGGCCCAGCGACAGGGCGTAGCTATCCCAGAAATAGTCCCGGGATAACATTTTCGTCCAGTTGACGAGTTCGAAGGCCTCCACCATGCGATAGTTCTTCACCAGGAAAAACGACATCGCGATCATGAAAACCAACGGCGCAACAAAAAAAAGCGTCTGCCAGACTAGGACTGGCAGACGCCAAACCACTTCATAGAAACCCTTATTGTTTTTATGCTTCATCCTGGCGCGGCACTTACGCTTTCTGCACTGGGACAGGCCGGAGCGCGACTATCCGGATCATGCAGTCACGCAACGGGGTAGCGTGCAGGCTCGCATGCGAGCCTTGCATGGAGCATCGCCCGCCCCCCGGTCATCCCCTGACAGGGAACCGTGGCCAAAACCTCATGCGTTCTTGTACTCCGACCAGAAGTCGTTCCAGTCTTCCAGGCTTTGCTGCCGTGGAATGTCGCGGTAATGGATACGGCCCTCCTCGATCAGCGTCACCGGATTGTTCGGGGCACCGGGTACCTGTCCGGTCCGTTCGGCCTCCGCCATGTTCGCCTTGCGAAGTTCGGCCTGTCCCGCATTGGTCACACAGAACGCCGGATAGGCCGCCATTTCGGCCGAGCGCACCTGACCGTACGGTGACAGCATGTACTGTATGAATTGGTTGGCGATATCGGCCCGTTTCGAATCCTTGCCGATACAGTAGGATTCGGTCCACTGGATGCCTCCTTCCTTCGGCACCACTGAGGTCACCGGCGCCCCATCCTTTTCGAGAACGCCGGTTATCCAGTCGCCGATGCCGCACATGGCGAGCATTTCACCGTTCTTGAGCGAGTTGAATGTGCCCCCGTAGTCGAAGAATCCACCGACCTGGGGCCGCAAGCTCATCGTGGTCTTCTTCACTTCGTCCCAGGCGGCGGCGCCGAGGTCGAATGGACTCTGGCTGTTGCCGTTATACAGGCTCATCATGCCAAGCGTCGGCAGGTGCCAGTCGAAATGGCCGACCTTCCCTGTCAGTTTCGAATTCCAGAAGCACCGATAGCTTGATGCCTCGTCCTCGCTGATTGCGTCGCGGTTGTAGGCAACGCCGAGGTGACCGAAACGCACCATCACGGAATAAAGGTTGCCATCCCGCCAATGGCCGGGAAAGTTCCTGAAGTCGTCGTGAATGAAATCATCGAACGGATAATCATCTGGATTGAGCTTCTCGATGAACCCGGCCTCGTTCAACTGCTGGACAAACTCGCTGTCCGACAGGATGATGTCATAGGTCCCGGGCGGTGACTGGGCGATCAGCGCCAGCATGTTGTCGCCGCCGGCATAGTACTTCGGCTTGAACTTGACGTTGTGCATGGCCTCGAATTCAGACACCACATCCGGCTCGCCGTGGCCGTACCAGGCAAGCAGGTTGATTTCGGTCGGGTCCGCCCACGCCTTGCGCGACGTCAGGATGGCCGGAAAGGCCATGGCGGAGGCCACGCCACCGGACAGCACAACGAAATCCCTTCGGGATATTGACTCAGATTTGCGTTTGTTGCTCATATTAATTGCCTCTTTCTTGAAAGGGTATGAATGGCCCGTTTCTTACGCCACACCTGTTTCCAGGGTAGAGACTGCAGGGCTTGGCTGAAACTTGTCCCGGACCGCATTCGCGATTCCGCCAACGCATACGTCCATCAGGATTTCTCCTTTTTCGCGGCTGGCATTCCTGGCCGAGGACAGCGTGCCTGACGGCGGCGTCAGCTCGGGGTTTACCGGGAACATGTCGTAGGGCGGAAACTCGGCCGGTGCATGGTCAATGACCTTGCTCATGTCCACAAGGTGCGGATACAGGTACAGCATCAACGAAGTCTCGAGCACGCCGCCGTGCTCAAGGTCCCATCCGGTAAAGCCGTCCGGATAGAGCTTTTCGATGGTGATGTCACCCACGAAATCCCAGTACGACAGGATCATGACGTTGATGTCGTCGACTCCGGACCAGCCGAGCTCCCGGATTGCCAGGTCGATGCCTTCGACCACGAACATCGAATTTTCGTAGTGCCCGTTCATCATGACAATCCGGCGTGCGCCATGGCGGGCGAATTCCTTGATCACATCCCGAATAGTCTGGGTCAGCGTAATACCGTCGAGACTGGTGGTGCCCGGAAGATGGTTTCCGCCGCCGGACTGTTGCTGCGACTTGTAACCGTAGGTTATCGGCGGAGCTACCATTGCGTTGTCGAGATGACAGCAAACCTGTCTGGCGATCGCCTGGGGTATCAGGACATCGGGATTCATCGACATGTGCGGCCCGTGCTGCTCAAGTGCGCCGATCGGCAAGAAAATCACCGAGTCCGGTGTGGTTACCATCTCTTGATAGGTCTGCCAGTCGAGTTCGGCCAATGCCGTCATTTCTGTTCCGATGCGGGCTGGATGCGGACAGTCGCTAGTATGTTCCCGCCTGCCGCAGGAAAGAAAACGATTAATTCTGGAGCCAGCCAACAGTTTTTTTGTGATCTTAGCCAAAACCGCTGATTATTTGAGGAATACACGGGTAATTCGTCGATCTTGACAATTGGAAATATGTTGATAACTATCTGAATATAATAGATTATATTCCGTGAATTCATGGAAACGAATTGCCGGATCCGGTATCAATCACGATCCACTTCCTGAAGTTTCAGCCCGCTGGATGCGCCCTGGACAACCCGCCTTCACGGATACCCACGACCTCTTCCGCCACCGCCTGGAACACATACTGGATCAGCGCCATGAACTGTTGCGGCATGCCGGGATCATGGACTGGGAGCGATTCGAAGAGACCGTCGGTGCGCTGTACTGCCCCGGCAATGCCATCCGTCTGATGGTGGAGCTTGAATATCTCAAGCATGTGCACGATCTGTCGGAAGAGGCTGTGGTGGCGCGCTGGGTGGAGAATCCCTACTGGCAGTACTTTTTCGGGGAGGAGTATTTCCAGCACCGCCCGTCCATTGACCCGAGCAGCCTGACGCAGTTTCGCCGGCGCATCGGGGCATCCGGCTGCGAGGAGATCCTGAAGGCAACGATCTAAGCGGGTCTTGGGACCGGCACGGTGATGCCCCGGGCGCTGCGGCGGGTGAGGGTGGATACGACGGTGCAAGACAGAGCGGCAACAATCCCGACGGACAGCAGGCGGCTGAACCGTTCTTGGGTACGGCTGGTGAAGCTGTGCCGGTGTCCGAACAGGCGAGCGTGGCCGGATCGGGCGGTCTGTTAGCGTCCTATCCTCCGGCGCAGCGCTTCGTCTCCCGCCACACGCCGACGGTCCGCGTCACGGACCCCCGGTGAATCGACATTCCCTGTATGCAGAGGCATTGTTCCCGGACACAGGAACTGCTGCCCATCGGCGCACGATGCTTGCCACGAGGGGCAATAATAGTCGATTTTATGGAAATGACATCATAAACCTGAATGTACACACGCACATTTAACACATTGATTTGTAAAATTCTCTTGAATTGCGTGCGTTACCGTCTGATGAAGCGAAACGGTCCCTGCAAACATGGTGCGGTTGAAGCCGCCCGACTTTCAGGTGCTCTCAAAAGTGTGCGGCGTCCGTGTCGAGGGGAGCGGATTTGTCCTCGGCGGGATGGCCCGGGCGGGAAATCCTTATGACGCGGGGGAAGTATCGATGTACCTGTCCGGACAGCGACGGGGGGTGGTGGCGTGGAGGGTGACCGGATGAACGTGCTGCCTTGCTGTGCCGGTTACAACCTGCGGCTGATCCTTCGGAGGCTGAGAGTTTATTGTCTTTGGATATTGGGCCTTGGTTGTAGCTTCCATGGCAACCGTGTCATCAGGCAATGTCCGGAATGGTCTGGGCAATAGAAAACACCGGCATACGGGCATGGCGGTGTTCAACCACTGTTTCTAGTGGCCCCCTGAAAACGGGGTTTTTCAGAATCGAATAAATTAAACGGGAGCGCGTCAAGGATTTTTCTTGTGGTCAGCCAGATTACCCTTCGACATTTGCGCTATTTTATCGCCACAGCGGAATGCGGCAAGATTCAGGACGCGGCTGAAAAGGTGTATATGAGCCCTTCAGCGGTCGCCAATGCGATCAAGAGTCTTGAGGACATTCTTGGCGTCAAGCTGTTTGAACGACATCGCACTGGAGTCCTCCTGACCTACGACGGACACCGTTTTCTTGATGATGCCCGTTCCATCCTGCGCCTGCTCAACGATTCGATCTTCGAGTTCCAGAACAATACCACCCAAGTTTCAGGAGAACTGGTGCTGGGGGCATCTGTAGCGGTAATCGGTTATTTCCTGTCGGTACCGCTGAGTCAGTTCGAAAGAATCTACCCCAATGTCAAGGTTCAGCTTGTCGAAAACGCCCGCAGTGACCTCGAACGGCAATTGCGTAGAGGAGAAATCGATATCGCTTTCATCATCACGTCAAACATCAGCGTCTCCGAGGGGCTGGGGATTCACACACTGTTCCGTTCCGAGCGCACTGTCTGGTGTGCCGAGGGGCATCGTTTTTCATCGATCCCCACCGTTTCCCTGGAGGAGATCGAAAAAGAGAGATACATCATGCTCTCACTGGACGAGGCTGAGGCCAATATCACCCAGATCTGGCAACGTTACGGGCGCAAACCCAACATTCGGCTGAAAACCCAATCGGTTGAAGCGGTGCGTAGTTTCATTGCGCGAGAACAGGGCGTCACCATTCTGTCCAATCTGCTCTACCGTCCCTGGTCACTCGATGGAACCCGGATTGTCTCCAAACCCATCGCAGAAACGGTACCCACGATGAACCTTGGCATCGTATGGTGCGGAGACAGGGTTCCCACACCGCAGTCATTTTATTTCATCGAATTCATGAAGCGTATATTTAACGGGAAAGCCCAATCCCCTGGGGACGTGTGAAAAGACGGTCACAGCAGTGTGGGTGCCTGAAGTCCCGTATAAGCCCGGAAAATCACAAGCGATGCCAAGGTAAGGCGTAAGCCGGAATAGGGGTCACAACAAGGTTTTCAACGTCCGTAATCCCTCCGTGATTCCCTCGTTGTTTGTCAACGTGCCGGGGCAGCACTCCATCACCATCAGGACGTGCCCAGACGAATGTTCATCCGTACGCATCGGTGCGGCACGCCCTGTCCCCATCGCCGGAGTTCTACCAGCGCACCCCGGCCCGCAGCACGACGGCGTGCTTCGGCGAAGTCCCGGAGCCGGAATCGTTGTTGCCGGCCGGCTCGCTGCGGGCCGCGTCGAGGCTCAGGGCAAATGATCCGGAAGAGGTTCCGCCCGCCCGGGCCAGGCGCCAGCCGAGCCGGTACTCCCGGGCGCCGCCATCCGCGAGGGTGAAGCCTACGTTCGGCGTGCCCGTGAACCGGTCCCCGAACGCGGGCAGCCCGTAACCGATCTCGCCCTCAAGGCGGCTTTCGGGTTCGAATGTGTCTCCACCCGATGCCAGTCCCCCCGCGTCCCTTGCCGACCACAGCCGCTCCACGCCGCTTCCCGGCGTCCCGTACGTCGGCGCAAGGCGGAACGACAGACCC
>JAJDTE010000215.1:0-16341 GCA_022827325.1 Gammaproteobacteria bacterium
GCTTCACCAGGTGGTCGTCAAGTGCGAGGGCGCCGCCTACCTGGCGCCGCTGCTGTCATCCGATGAATGCGGGGTGTCGGAATCGGTCCGGCACGTGGTACGGGAGGGTTACGAGATTCCCGCCGCGGCCTACCTTTCCGCGTTGCGGCTCCGGCTGCCCATGCTGGAGGCATTCCTCGGCAGCGCCTTCGGCAACGCGGACGCCATACTGCTGCCCCTGTGCCCGGATGATGTCCCGGCAAGCGACCATCCCGACATCCAGGGGCTCTTCGCCCGCTCCGCGCGCTTTACCCGGTTTGTGAACTACCTGGGATTGCCGGCGATCGCCTATCCGGTATGCCGGGACGACAACGGCATGCCGGTATCGGTCCAGTTGCTGGGCAAGCCCAGGGATGAATTTACCCTGCTCTCCCTTGCGGATGCCTTCGGGCGCGTCTCGGGCCGATTCGGTGAAGATACGTGATCTAGCGTTTCGATCTCTCGGCCCGGCGTTCCAGCCAGTTGAACACGATGACGCAGGCGTAGCAGATTACGAAGTACATGACCGCGGTCAGGATCCAGACTTCAAATACCCGGGATGTGGAGACGCCGACCTCCACCGCCATGAAGGTCAGCTCCTGGATCGAGATCAAAGAGACGATGGAGGAATCCTTGATCAGGATGATGAACTGGTTGGCCAGCGGCGGCATGATGCGTGAGACCGCCTGGGGCAGGATCACGTAGCGCATCACGTCCAAACCGGAAAGCCCCATGCTCTTGCCGGCTTCCCATTGCCCCCGGGGAATGGACTGGATGCCGGCGCGGACAATTTCGGTGATGTAGGCACCCTCGAAGAGACTGAGGCAGATCAGCCCGGCGACGAAGTTTGAAAACAGCGACGGATCTCCCGCTACCATCCTGACCATCCACTGCACGAACTCCGAATCGCTGCGCGCCAGGTCATCCACGCCCAGCAGGGGCATCAGTTGGCTGGACAGGAAAAAGTAGAAGATGAAGATGAAGACAAGGGGCGGGGTGTTGCGCACCAGTTCAACATAGGTGCGGGCCACCATGCGCAGAAACAGGTTGTTGGAAATCCGGCAAAGCCCCATCACCACCCCGATCACGGCCGAGATCACGATGCCGATCACGGCCAGCCGCATGGTCAGTATCAGGCCTTCCAGCAGCAGGTTGGTCACCCACCGACCGGTATCCTCGTCCACGTACGCCAGGAAGGGCATGACATGACCCCAGTTCCAGGTGTAGCGAAGCACGGTTTCGACCCGCACCACCACGAACACCATGAATCCGATCACCGTGGCGATGACCAGCAGGTCGATCCACGACCACCTGGTTTTCCTGTTCCGGCGCCCCGCCGTCATGTCCGCACCCGCACCCGCCGCTCAAGCCAGGTCACGAACACCGACAGGGTCAGGGTGATCACCAGGTAGATGCCCGCGACCGTGAACCAGATTTCGAAGCTCATGAAGGTATCGGCGATGATATTGCGCCCTTCCGTGGTCAGATCCGCCACGGCGATGACACTGACGATGGCGGAGTGCTTGATCAGGTTGATGATCTGCCCCGTCAGGGGCGGCAGCATCAGCGGTACCGCCTGGGGCAGGACGATGAACCGATAGGCATCGCGCCGACTGAGACCCACGGCGTCGCCGGCCTCCCACTGCCCCCGGTCCACCGACATGATGCCCGAGCGGATAATCTCGGCGACAAAGGAAGCCTCGTAGAATGTCAGGCAGATCACCCCGGTCCAGAACCGGTCCACGCCGAAAATGGGCGACAGCACGAAATAGAACAGGTAAAGCTGGACCAGCAGGGGCGTATTGCGCACCACTTCCAGGTAGATCGTCGCCAGCAGGCTGCCGGACCAGGAATTCGACATCCTGAGAAGCGCGGTAATGAGTCCGACCAGCAAGGTGAAAATGGTGCACCAGAATGTCATCTCCAGCGTCACCATCAGGCCCTTGGTCAGCTGTCCCGGATAGAGTTCCCCCTTGTACTCCTTCCAGAGGTACTCGGGAATGTTGTACCACTGCCACAGGTAACCCATTTCCGCCGCGCCGCGCAGCACCACCCATATCACGAGAGCCATGAATATGAGGAATTGCAGCGTGGCAATCCATGGTGACTGTTGTGAAAGCCGCCACCAGCGTCTGACTTGGGTGCGGTTCATCGGGAAGGATCAGTGCGAGAGGATCTGGCTGAGAAAAAGCTGCGTTCTCTCGCTTTCCGGGGCGGTAAAGAAGTCCGCAGGCGGCGCCGACTCCACGATCTCCCCGTGGTCCATGAAGACCATGGTATCCGCCACGGTCTTGGCAAAACCCATTTCATGGGTAACGACGATCATGGTCATGCCTTCCCGGGCCAGTTCGATCATGACATCGAGAACCTCCTTGATCATTTCAGGATCCAGCGCGGACGTGGGCTCATCGAACAGCATGATCCGGGGCTTCATGCAAAGGCTGCGGGCGATGGCCACGCGCTGCTGCTGACCGCCGGACAGCTGGCTCGGATACTTGTTGGCCTGATCCGGAATCTGCACCCTCTCCAGGTACTGCATGGCCACTTCCTCGGCCTCCTTCAGGGACAGCTTTCTCGCCCGCATGGGCGCCAGGGTCAGGTTGCGCAGCACCGTGAGATGGGGAAACAGGTTGAACTGCTGAAACACCATGCCCACTTCCCTGCGAACCGCAAGGATGTTGCCCATGTCCTCGGTGAGTTCCTTGCCGTCCACCACGATGCGTCCGGCATCATGTTCCTCCAGCCGGTTGATGCAACGGATCATGGTGGACTTGCCGGAACCCGAAGGACCGCAGACCACCACCCGTTCCCCCAACTGCACTTCCATGTTGATACTCTTCAATGCCTGGAAATCTCCGAAGAACTTGCTTACATCGGTAAGACGGATGATCGGATCCGAAGTATCTGTCATGATTCTGGTTCTGGTTCTGTGAAGCCGGGCGCCCGGGTCATTCTAGCATGAAGCCATTTCGGCATTGCCCATTCCGGCACGTGGAAAAGAATAACCGGATGTTATGCGAAGCGATTGGAATCAGGAGTTCTCCGGGTTTATCCGGATTGATTACAATGCCCCATTCTTGTCTATAATGGCAGCCTCGATGCGGTCCGTAGAGACCGCTCCATATCAGACACCATACTACCCGGAGACAATGATGAAGAAACGAAATCTATTAATCACCATCGCCGCCATGGTGCTTGGGGCCCTGGTGGGCTCCCAGGCACTGGCGCAAAACGATCTTGCCGCATCCAGTACGCTTGAGGACATCAAGAAGCGCAAGGTGCTGAAGGTGGGTTTTTCCACGTTCGTGCCGTGGGCGATGCGTAACAGCAAGGGCGAATTCATCGGCTTCGAGATCGAGGTCGCCCGCAAGCTCGCGGCAGACAACGGCTGGGAAGTCGAACATATCTCGACTGCCTGGGACGGCATCATTCCCGCGCTGATTGCCGGCAAGTTCGATGTCATCATCGGCGGCATGTCGGCCACGCCGAAGCGTTCCCAGACGGTGAATTTCACCATCCCCTATGCCTATTCCACGATCACGATGTCCGCCAACAAGGAACTGGCAGGTGATTTCAAGACCTTCGAGGATTTCAACCGGCCCGATGTCACGCTGGCGGTGCGCCGCGGAAGCTCCAACGTGGAATGGATGAAAGCGCATTTCCCCAATGCCGAGTACACCTATTTCGATTCCGACCCGCTGGCATTCCAGGAGGTACTGAACGGCAATGCCCACGGCGTGGTCAGCGCGGAACCCAAGCCGTCCCTGTACACGCTCGCCAACAGCGATGTGCTGTTCAAGCCGTTCGGCGATGAGAAGTTCAACTATTATCCCGGCGGCCTCGCGGTCCGCAAGGGGGATCCGGACTTCCTGACATTCCTCAACACATGGATCCAGCTTCATACTGCCAATGGCTGGCTCCAGGAACGGAAGCGGTACTGGTTCGAGACGGACGGCTGGTTCGGTGAAGTGGATGACAACCCCTTTGTCGTCAAGTAAGACCCGCCATGGCGTTTCGATACGCTGAACCCGTCTGGGAAACCCGCGCCCCGCGCGGGTTTTCTTTTCAGCACCGGCGTAAATGCGGCCGGCGGGCAGGTCGCCCATGAGTCAATTGAACCGGTTCGTCGACCTGGACCGATATCCGATACACCGGCTGAAGCACGCGGAAGGAAGGTCGCTGGTATCGAAGTGCCGGCAGGAAATTGCAGGCAACTCCTTTTGCGCCCTGCCTGGCTTTATCCTGCCGGAGGCGCTTGCCCTGCTGTCCCGGGAAGCGGTGTCGCTGGAAAACATCGCCCGGCGCCTTGATTATCCCGTCACGCTGTACAGCTGGATGGACAATTCCGGATTTCCGGACGACCATCCGAGATCCGCGCTTCTCAAGCGACGATGCGGGGCGATTACCGCGGACCAGTTCGCCGGGGATTCGCAGTGCCGGGCACTGTACGAATGCGACGAAATCACGGATTTCGTCAGAAGCCTGCTCGGCTACGATACGCTGTACCGGTCCGCCGACCCCGCCATTTCCCTGCGCATGAACGTGATGGGGACGGGGGATATCTTCGACTGGCATTTCGACACCAATGACGGCGCCGTGTCACTGCTCCTGCAATGCGCGGACCGCGGCGGCGTCTTCGAGTATGCCCCGCTGATCCGCAGCGAGGAGGATGAAAACTACGCCGCCGTCTCGGCCATCGTGAATGGCCTCGCGGAGCCCCGCCGCGCCGAAATGCCGCCGGGAACGTTCATGCTGTTCATGGGAAGGCGGAGCCTGCACCGGGTGTCCGCGGTCGGAGCAACACAGAACCTCAGGCACAGCCTTCTGTTCAGCTACGACCGCCGGCCCGGCATGACCTTTCCGGAAGAGACCCGCAAGCGCCTGACGGAACCGTCCGGCGATCCCTACCGCGGCGCATTGACGCCCGGGTAGTCGCCGCTACTTGACCAGATCAAAGGATTCCAGGACGACCGTCAGATCGTCCCGCCATTCCCTTCCCCACACGCCGAGCTGGAGCTTGAAGTAATCCTCGTGAATACGTGACCAGTATTCCAGACTGCCGTCGCCCTCCCCTTCCCGGGCGGCGAACGCCGCGTCCACCTCGCGGAACGGGCGCTCCTCGACCTTGACCATCTTCAGCACGCAGGCAGGCGTCATGTCTTCCCACAGGATGACCCAGTAATCCCCCTCCTTTCGCCTGGTGACGTGATTGATTTCGAAGTCCATGGCCAGATGCGCTGTGGCGCGCTTGGTTTCATCGATGGCAAGCTGGGTCACGTGGTCGCCATAGTCGGCGAATCGCGGATCACCGAACGTGCTGCAATGGTATTCCTCGGCCTCAATGCCGAACTTTCGTCTGGCTTCAGCCCAGTAGGCTTCCACTTCGGGGGTTTTCTCTCCAATCATGGTGGTTTCTCCGGATTCTCAGTTCAGGTTCAGTGAGGCTTGAATCCACTGCGCATCCCTGAGCAGTGCATTGTCTTCGTCGAGTCTGCCGATCAGTTGTATGCCGAGCGGCAGACCGGCCGGCCCCCTGCCCGCCGGCAGGGTGACCGAGGGCACCTTGAGCAATGTCCACATGCGGCTGAATATCGGGTTCCCCGTGGACCCAAGGCCCAGGGGAGCTTCGCCGGTTGCGCTCGGCGCCAGCAGGACATCGTAGCGGTCAAACAGCGATGCCAGTTGATTCATCGCCCCGGCTGCCTGTCCCTTCAGGCCCCTGTAGGCGTCATGGGTGACCGCCCGGCCCGTCTCCATCAGTTCGCGGAACTGCGGACTCAGGAGGTCGGCGTGGGCGAGATATTCGTGGGCCCGGGCGCGGGCGGCCTCGAACGCCATGATGCCGTTGTGACAGTCCGCAAGATCACCGAACCCTGGCGGCAGCTCCACCTCTTCCGTGGGCGTCAGGTCGGCCAGTGAGCCGGCGGCCCTGGTCAGCAGGCTCCTTGTGGCGTCGTCCGCCAGTTCCCAGTGGGGCGTTTTCACGAAAGCGACCCGGGGGCCATCGCCGTTCCCGCGCGGCACGAGATCGGCCCGGTCCCCGCACAGGACGGACCGCATCAATGGTATATCCTCGATCTCCCTGCAGAAGAACCCCAGGGTATCCAGCGACGGCGCCAGGCCGCAGATGCCCTGCAGGTCGAAACTGCCCCAGGAGGCCTTGTAGCCGATCACCCCGCAATACGCCGCGGGGCGGGTCACCGAAGCGGCGGTCTGGGTGCCGAAGGCGAACGGCAGCATGCCATCCGCCACGGCCGCGGCGGAACCCATGGAAGAGCCGCCGGGCGTGTGTTCGGGGTTGTGGGGGTTGACCGTGCGCCCGGGAGAGAAATAGGCGAACTCCGTGGTGACGGTCTTGCCGAAGAGATTGCCGCCCGCGGCGCGGCACAGGGCTACGCAACTGGCGTCCCCATGGGGCATGCGCCCACGGTAGATCGGCGAGCCCCAGGCAGCGGTATGTCCCCGCATGTCGATCACGTCCTTGACGCCGATCGGAGCGCCCCGGAGCGGTCCGGCGTCCGGCATGCCGTCCAGCCGCCGTGCGGACTCCAGCACTTCCTCTTCGTCGAAGCTCTCGAAGGCGCCCACCGTGGATTCCCGGGCCCGGATCCGCGAGACAAACGCTTCGGCAACTTCGGCACAGGAAGCCCGCTCCTCCCGGATCTGCCGCACGATGCGGTTGAGGCCGAGCCGATTGAGTTCACCTGTCATGGCACTACCTTACCCGGCAACGGAATCCTCAGGCAGGCAACGCATCCACTGCCTGTTCAAACAATGTCATGGGCTGCTGGAATATGCCGCCTCCCAGCCGCCCGAGTTCACCCTGGATATCGAGAATGCCCAGGCTGACCACCGGGCACTGGCCGGATTCGACGACGCCGCGGGCGCACAGCCCCACCCGCAGTCCGAGTTCGCCGAATCCGGGGTGTACGGCGCCAAGCAGGAGGGCGGGGAGCGCCAGGCCGTTCTGCGGCAGGTAGGCGCCGAGGCCGGTCTGCTGGGCGGGTGCGAAATTCATGGCCATGGCGCCGAGCCCCAGCGCGTCCACTACCGCGCTGTCGCCGATGGCGCCCAGTTTGCGGCTTGCCGGAACATCGACATCCAGCTTTCCCTCGGGCGGCGCGGCAGGGGCGGTAAACCAGCGCCCGGAAAGACCGGACACCTGGATGCCCGTCTCGAGGCCGTTGGCGCCGGCAGCGGTCACCAGGCTGCTGCCCGCCACGCCATCGGCGGATCGGAACATGCACTTCACCGCAGCCATCCACAGGTTGAGGAAAAAGCTGGGACCCTGCTGAAGGAACTCGCGCGCCTTCTGGTCCAGGCGGTCGCCGCCCATGCCCGAGGTCATCCATTCGCTCAGCAACCGGGTGGCCTCGATGGTGCGCCCGTGGCAGTCGTCTCCCAGCTCAAGGGACTGCCGGGCGATATCGGCCAGGTTCAGGGGCGAGCCGACGGTGCCGGCAAGCTGTTCCGCGAACGGCCCGTTCAGCCAGCGCAGATGCGCCAGGACCGCGTCATTGCAAAGTCCGAGGCGCATGGCCGGACCGTTCCCGCCATTGATGGGCGCCCATGCCCGGACATCGGGCCGGCTGGCGTCCCGTACGGCATGCAGGGGCATGTCCGCGGAAACCACCGAGGCCAGCGGCGTCGCCACGCCATGGTCCTGGGCCGGGGCAAGGCGGATTTCCCCCTTGCGTATCCGCTCGCGGGCATCCTCGAAATCCGCCGCCAGTCCCTGGAAGACCGCGGCCACCCGGGCGGAATTCATGATCGGCGCGGTGATGTCTCCCGGCGAGGCGAACGCGGGCCCTGCATGGAGCAATGTCGAGGCTTCGCAGCCCGCGGCTTCGCCGGCGGTGGTCATGCCGAACCATTCGGGCGAGGCGGCGGTCAGACGCGCAACCGCGGCACGGTCCGCTTCATTGAGTATCCCGGTCATGCCGCCGCGGGGTCGATCCACGACTCCGAGAAATACAGGAAGGCACTGGTGGTTTCGATGCCCGCCTGCACCCGCGGCCCCGGCTTTCCGGGCAGTATGCGCCCGTTCAGGCGGATCTCCGGCCGGCGGCATTCCACCAGCACGTTGTAGGCTTCGTGCTCCTTGCCGCCGGTCAGTTCCGCCGGCAATTCCAGCGCAACCGGCGCCCCCAGGTCATCCCACGTCAAGGTTATCTCCAGGCCGTCGGCCCGGACCTGCTCACGGTAGCAGGAATTGGAATCCCCTTCAGGCCAGGCCTCGGTAATGGCCACGTGGGTCAGCGCGGAAAACGCCGGCGCGTCGGCGAACGCCGCCAGTTTGGCAATGAAGTTCAGCCGCAGGAACTCGGCCAGTTCCCGGTTGTCCGACAACAGCACATTCGCCGCTTCCGGCAGGCTGGCCGCGCTGCCGGGATTCTCATACAGCATCAGGACCGTGCCTCTTCCCGCCGGCGACCAGGCGATGCGGAAGAACAGGGCCACCGCGGACAGCGGGCCGTCGGGATCCTCCTTCAGCAGGATACCGGGGTTCTCGCCGGTCCATACGACGCGGCCGGGATGGATGGGTGATTCAAGGGGCATGGCAATAACCTGCAGTCAGGAGCGTGGCCTGACCCAGGTTTCGGAGACCGCGAGAAACGCCGTGCTCATCGTCCGTCCGAAAAACTGGCGGTCAGTGACCCTGCCATCAAAGGATGCGCCGTTGACGGAGATGGACGCGTCCCCGGCCTCGAAGAATACGCTGTACATGTCATGTGCCCCGGTGGCGCAGTCCTTCGGTGTCACCTCCACGGCAAAGGGCTCGCCCAGCCGGCGCCATTCCAGGCAGCACTCGACCCCGTCGGCGGACATCAGCTCGCGGTATACCGACTTCATGTCGCCTTCACAGCGCCGGCTCTTCATGGGCAGCCTCAGCATGCCGTCGATGCCCGCCCTCCCCCTGAACGTGGGGAAGTGCCGGATGAAGTCTTCCAGCAGGTAATCCGTCAATGCGTCGTTGTCCGTGATGCACAGGTTATTGGCATCCGGATACCCGGCGGCGCTGTCCGGCTGTTCCAGCAGCAGCATGGTATGGCCGCGGCCATGGGGCGAGAGCGTCACCCGGAAATACACCGCCAGCGACGACCAGTCCCCTGCGGGGTCCTGCTTGAGGTAGATGCCCGGATTGTCGCCGCACCATTCCACGGTGCCGGGATTGACTGGAATTCTGTCTGTCATGAAGATGCAGTTGGTGTTCGGTCGTTTTCGGTCGTTTGTGAATCGGCAATCGTAACGGATTACTCCGTCAGCAGCGTGGATTCGCTCACCTGCCAGGCAAGCGTCACCTGCTCCCCGGGCTGGACATCGAGATCCCTCGGGTGGTCTTCCAGGGTCATGGTGCTGCCGTCCTCCATGGCGACCGAGATACTGACCAGGTTGCCGGCGAACCGCCGTGTCGACACGGTTCCGCTGACGCGGTTCACGGTGCCATCGGAAGCATCGGAAGCATTGGATTCCAGGCGGATCGATTCCGGCCGGATGGCGATCATGACCGCCGACCCTGAAGCCGCCTCGCCCTGCGCGGCACAGCGGAATTCGCCGATGTCCGTGCCGACGGTGACGACGCCGTCGCCACGGCCGAGGAGCCGCCCGGGCAACGTGTTGACCTGGCCGACGAAATTCGCCACATAACTGGTCTTTGGATGGTTGTAGATCTCCTCGGCGCTGCCCATCTGTTCGATCTCCCCCAGATTCATCACCACGATGGTGTCGGACATGTTCATCGCCTCGGTCTGGTCGTGGGTGACGTAGACGGTGGTGATGCCGAGTTCCTGCTGGATCCGGCGAAGCTCCACCTGCATCGCCTCGCGCAACTTGAGGTCGAGCGCTCCCAGGGGTTCATCCATCAGCATCACCCTGGGCGGATAGGCCACTGCACGGGCCACGGCGATCCGCTGCTGCTGCCCGCCGCTGACCTCGGAGGGGTACCGGTCGTGCACTTCCGGCAACTGGATCAGGTCGAGGAGCTCGCCAACCCGCTGGCGGATCTTGTCCTTGGGGTATCCCCTTTCCTGCAGGCCGAAGCCGATGTTGTCGCTGATGGTGAGGTGGGGAAAAAGGGCGTAGTCCTGGAACACCATGCCGATTTCGCGGTGCTGGGGCGCCACCCTTGTGACGTCCTCGTCGCCGAGCAGGATCGTGCCCGAGGTCGGCGTCAGGAACCCCGCGATCAGCCGCAGGGTAGTGGTCTTGCCGCAGCCCGAGGGACCAAGGAGGGTGAGGAATTCACCCTCCTTGACCTCGAGGTCCAGCGACTTGAGGGCAGTAAAGTCCCCGAATTTCTTGACAACCCGGGTAAGGAGAACGCGGGACATGATGGTTCGGTTTCTTCAGTGCCCAGCCGGTCCTATTGCGCCACGGAACGGTTCCACTGATCCGTCCAGTCCGCAATATCGGCCTTGGAGTAGTCGATCCGGAGCTGCTGCGAAATTTCCTCGGAAGAGGTCTGCAGCAACTCATCCAGTACCGGATCCTCGCTCAGCCTGGCGATGGCGTCCTTGTTCACCGGCACCACGCCGCTCTTGGTGGCGAATTCGAACTGGAACCCGGCGTCCAGGTATTCATTGATGAACCAGTTGGCCGCGGCGGCGTTTTCGCTGCTTTTCATGATGCCCAGCCAGCCATGCTTGTGAACGCCGGTATGCATCTCGTTGATATACGGATGCACCGTGGTGACGTTGGAGCCGGCATTCTTGGCGCGCACGCACCAACCGGCATGGACGACCGCGGCATACACATCGCCACTTTGAAACTGCGTGACCACCTCGCCTCCACGGGACCAGAACTTGAGGGCATTCATGCTCTTCACCAGGTCAAGGCCGGGCTGGATGTTGGCTTCATCGCCGCCTCCGGCATGGCAGAATGCACCGAAATTCGCCAGCCCGCCGCCGGAAGTGATGTCGGGAATCGACAGCCTGCCTTCCAGCTTGGGATCGGCCAGGTCGCTGTAGGTCTTCGGCGGTTCGATGCCGAGCTCGGCGAACTTGTCCTTGTTGTAGCAGATCGTCTCCTGGGTAAACCAGGAACCGATCGTGTCATCGCTCACCTGCCAGTCTTCCAGATGGGCCTTGTTGGGAATCGCATCCAGGTTGAGCGGCTGCAGGAATTCGGCGTCGCGGAAATCCTGAATCTGCGCGTCCAGAATCTCCATGATGTCAAAGGGCGCATTGCCCCTACCGGCGATCAGCTTGGCCAGATTCGCCTGGGGGCTGCCGGTGACAAACTCGATCGTGCCGCCTTCTGCCTCGAATCTGGGCACGATGACGTTGACCATGTTTTCCTTCCAGGAGCCTCCCCAGGTGCCCACCTTCAGCGTGACACCATCGAACTCGCCGGCCAGCGATGCGCCGGTGGCCAGAACTGAGCCGACACCCAGGGCCATGGCGACACTGGTTGCTATGAATGATTTACGGTACTTCATTGGATCCTCCACGTATAGTGTATGAGATATTGGTGTGAGTCCATTGGAAGGGTCGGCCGGCACATCATCGGCTTCCCGAACGCAGCAGGGCTTCCAGCCCCACCAGTTTCTGCATGCCCAGTAACACGATCAGGCAGAAGAAAATGACAAGAGAGGCGGACGCGAGAATGCTGGGATCAAAATCATTCTCGAGTCCGTAGAACAGTTCGACCGGGTAGGTGGTGAATCCCGGCGCAGTCAGAAAAATGGATATCGGCACGTCGCCGAACGACACCATGAAGGAGTACAGCGCGCCGGCATAGACCCCGGGCATGATCACCGGCAGCGTCACCCGGCGGAATGTCCGCCAGCGCGAGGCCCCCAGGCTGAGCGCGGCTTCCTCGAGCCGGTTGTCGAAGCGTTGCAGGATGGCGGTCACGGTGCCGATGACATAGGGCGTGGCGACGAAAAAGTGCCCGAGATACAGGCCAAGGAACGTTCCCTGGGCATAGAGACCGGTGGCGTCGCCCACCAGGAAATAGAGCTGCAGGAACGCGATGCCCGTGACGATGGCCGGTATCTGCAGGGGGGCGCGGAACAGCGCCGAGATCAGTGTTTTCAGCGGCAGGTTGCTGCGAACGATGCCGAGGGCGGCGGGAATGCCCACGAGGCAGGCGCCCAGGGTGGCGGCCCCTCCCAGCAGGAAACTCAGCCCCAGGGCATGGAACTGCGCCGCCGGAATCTTGAAATACCACTGAAAGGACGGGTCATCTGGCGGGAATTTAATGGCAGTGTAGTATTCGCCGCCGTGCAGCGAAGCGCCGATCACCACGATCATCGGCGACAGCAGGAAGATGTAGGACAGGCTGCAATACAGCCAATGAAACCACTTCCCCCAGGGCAGTCCCCGCTTCGGCAGCGGGCCGGAACGGGCACGGGGCTGGATCACGGCCATTTCCGAGCGCATTTCCATCATGCGATCACCAACCGGGCCGCCTTCAGCCGCTTGAGCAGGTAAACGGACAACAGATTGATCAGGATGACCGATACCAGCAGCACCGCCGCCAGCGTACCCGCCATCGCGTACTTGATCTCCATCATGACCGTCCGCTGGATCAGCACCGGCAGGGTAAAGACCCTGCCGCCGCCAAGCAGCGCCGCCGATGTGAAGGCTCCCATGCTCATGTTGAAGATCATCAGCGCACCGACGGTGATGCCCGGCAGGCTGAGCGGCAGCATGATCCGCCAATGCATCCGCCACCGGCTGGCGCCGTGAATCTGCGCCGCGTCCTCGTAGGAGCGGGGAATCGTCTGGATCACGCTGTAGAGCAGCAGCACGCCGAACCCGAGGGTGAAGTGCATCAGCCCGACCACCACGCCGACCTCATTGCCGATGATGGTGTAGGGCCGATCAATGAATCCGACCCACAGGAGAAACCTGTTCAGCCAGCCGTCGGCGGAAAAGATGATGATCAGGCCGAACACCTTGATCACGATGGTGACGAACGTCGCCACCACGACCCCGGCCAGCAGGATCATCGCCCACCGGGATCGCATCCGGGCGATCAGGTAGGCCACGGGGAAGCCCAGAAGAATGGTGGACAGCGTCGCCAGCGCCGAGGTCTTGATCGTGATCCAGAGCGTATTGAGGTAGAAAGTGTCGGAAAAGAACTTGAAGTAGTTGCCGAGGTTCATCGCTTCGGACAGGCGGCCCAATCCGAGGTCCCGGTGGAAGCTGCCCTGCAGGAAAACATACTGGGAAGACACGATGAGCACGATCGTGATCAGAAATCCCGGTATCAGCAGTAGTTCCCAGCGTACTTTCATGGATTGGGCGGACCTGGCCGTTAACCGGTGAATCTCGGGTCCTGGCGGATTTTCCTCAGTTCCGTCTGGATGTAGTCAATCCGTTCCTTACCGCTGTACCTGTCGCCGTCGAACACGACAGCCATGACCGCATCCGTCACCTCCTTCATCAGCTGCTTGTCGTCCACGTCGTCCCTGGGCGGTATGGGCAGCACCGTGTCCTGCACATGGGTCATCCACTCGTCTCCGACCCGGGTCAACGGGGACGGGTCGCCGCCTTCCTGGACCGCGCGGATACCCTTACGCAACTGCCGCCTGAGCTGGATCAGCCCCGCATCGGTCACGCCCAGGTTTTCCGCCGCGTGGGAATTGATCAGGCCCTGGGACACCTGGGCTTCATAGTCATTGGGATGCCGCTGGCGGTATTCATAGCTCTCGACACCGGTCTGCCCTTCGAAGTCCACGCTCTGCTTGCCGCATTTCGCGCGGTCCCCGTGGATCCCTTCAGGGTCGATCCCCGGACCGAAACTGCGCCAGGCAATGATCATGCAATGCCTGTCATCATGGGGAATGGTCCACTTGGTGATGCTGGCCCGGACAAAGTACTTTTCATCCTTGCCCTCTTCCCAGAAAGCGCCCACCTGGCTGAAGGACGGCAATACCGTTTCCTGGGAGCGCACCCAGATCATGTCGTCGATCCGGTACGTCAGCGTCGCCCAGATCTTCTCGTCCCGGCGATGGAACACCACTTCGGGCATCGTGCCCCAGGTGGAACCGAAATGCACATCCGTTACCCGGGCATGAAGGAAGACGGTATGGTACGGATCCATGGTGTTTTCACACACCTGCAGCCAGTTGCAGGGATAGTGAATGCAGTACGGCACCAATTCCACATCCGGCAACATGGTCGTATCGAAGCGGGGAAAATCCGGTTTCTTGTCGGGGGGTCCCAAGTAGGCGAACAGCAGGCCATGGTATTCGACGACCGGATAGGCGCCATGCATGACCGAGTCCTTGCGCGTGCTGCCGGCAGGCTCCCCCGGTGTCTCCAGCACCGTCCCGTCCGTTCCGTACAGCCATCCGTGGTAGCAGCAACGAAGACCACAATCCTCGACCACGCCGAATTCGAGAGAGGCGTTGCGATGGCTGCAATGCAGATGCAGCAGGCCGTAATCGCCGTCACGGATCCTGAACGCCACCAGGTCTTCCCCGAGGATCCGGATGCGCAGCGGAAGATCGGTAATCTCGCTGGTCATCACCACCGGGATCCAGAAACGACGGAAGTACTCTCCACACGGCGTACCCGGTCCGACATGGGTCAGTTCGGCGTCTTCCTCCGGCCGGATGGCCTTGTGATATCCGCCATAGGGTTCCAGCGGTGTCATTTGATCCATAACACTCTCCCGACAATTGGGCTTTGATTGGCGTTGGCCGCCATACGCGGCGCAGACCGGTTCGCAGGAATAGAATAATCGGATTCGAGCCGAAGTCCCATACAGTAATCCCCGGGTTTCACTCAGGGAAAACCCTGAGCCGGACTGTTGCATCAATCACACGAATCCGGCGCATGATGCCGCCCCGGCGAACGGCTACCGATCTCGTGTCCAATCCACGAAACCCGCATCCTGCAATCCTGATCAGCGGCGCCGCCCGAGGCATCAGCAGGGCGGGCGCCGAACGGCCCGGTCGGAATTGTCGGAGCCTTCTTCGCTGGCGGTTACGCTTCCAGGACCCGGAAACTAGCCGACGCCCGGAAGACCGGCCCGGTTTACTTCCAGCCGACCTCCCCGTCCGCCTTCTCCTCCCTCACCAACTCTTCGCCCTTCCGGTTCACCATCACCATCCCCTCGATCCATCGGTCCCCGGTCGGCTCCATCGGGCACACCTCCCGCCGCACCTGGAGGTACTATCCAGTTGATATAAAGCCATATTTTCTCTCGAAATTCAACCGCCCTGCTGCAGAATCCATCGATTTTGTTCCCGGGGTTCAACAGAATCCGCGAGAATTTCATGCCCAATATCCACCTCACCCAGCGCCGGGTCCACCGCCTGAATCCCTGTAGGAACGTATACTACCTGCGCGACAAGGAACTCAGGGGATTCGGTGTCCGCGTACTCACCACCGGCGTCAAAAGGTTTTTCATACAGTGCCGGCACCAAAACATGTGAAGTAGCGGTAGAGAATCTGCAGTAGTTTTTTATATCGCATTGTAATGCCAGCCTGAATTCTGTCTCTGGAGCACATAGGATCTGAACCACAACGTTCAACCGGAATGGCTTCTTACCACAGCCATTCTGGGAGAACACCGGCTTGAAGCCAGACTCGGGGGAACACCTTCTACGCCAGAGGATGGCCTCCGGATTTTCTCATTCTCCATCAACGGGATATGACTTCCCATCGATAGTTCGGCATCGGATTGCAATCGGACGGAATACACACCGGGTATTGGAGCGCAGGCAGGCAACCGTCCGCTTTGACCCTGGCCGGAAAGGGATAGCGCCGTCTCTCCGGCTGTCAAGCGCTACTGCGGGGGCTTTCCCGGCCGTGCGACAATCAGGAGGAGTCAAGTGGAAGACTCGCACGGACTTGCAAAACGCCGCGACGGTGACGAACCGTATTGATGTCGGATCCCGGGGCGGCCCGTGAAATGCCGGATTCGCCCGAACCGGATACGGATTCCGGTACGTCGACACCGCACCGGAATCCGCCGCGCCGTCACCAACGCACCCCGGCCCGCAGCACGACGGCGTGCTTCGGCGAAGTCCCGGAGCCGGAATCGTTGTTGCCGGCCCGCTCGCTGCGGGCCGCGTCGAGGCTCAGGGCAAATGATCCGGAAGAGCTTCCGCCCGCCCGGGCCAGGCGCCAGCCGAGCCGGTACTCCCGGGCGCCGCCATCCGCGAGGGTGAAGCCTACGTTCGGCGTGCCCGTGAACCGGTCCCCGAACGCGGGCAGCCCGTAGCCGATCTCGCCCTCAAGGCGGCTTTCGGGTTCGAATGTGTCTCCACCCGATGCCAGTCCCCCCGCGTCCCTTGCCGACCACAGCCGCTCCACGCCGCTTCCCGGCGTCCCGTACGTCGGCGCAAGGCGGAACGACAGACCC